>CALMIS010000155.1 GCA_937864185.1 uncultured Chloroflexota bacterium | reverse complement strand
CCTCATGAATGCGGATCACGAAACAAAAACCCACCTGATTGCTCTTTACGAGAAACCGTGAGCCAGGTGATAATAAACATCATTCCACTTTATTTCTTTTTTGATGTCAGCCAGGGTGGTGTTTTTGTCGATGAGCAAGTACTCGATGCCGGCTATAGTGGCAAAGTCTTCCATATGTTCAGGGGTTAATGACAGGCTGAACCCGGTGTGGTGGGCCCCACCGGCTAAAATCCAAGCCGCCACCCCTTCTTTGAAATTAGGTTGCGGCACCCACAAGGCCCGGGCAACCGGCAGGTTGGGCAGTGGCTCCTCGGTGGGCACCACGTCGACGGCATTCACGATGAGGCGGTAGCGGCTGCCCAGGTCGATGACGGAGGCGTTGATGGCCGGACCGGTTTGCGCGTCGAAGACCAGCCGCACCGGGTCTTCCTTGCCGCCGATACCTAGCGGATGAATTTCCAGCGAAGGTTTGCCAGCGGCAACGGTGGGGCAGATTTCCAGCATGTGGGCACCCAGCACTTTGTCGCCATTTTGGCTGAAATGGTAGGTATAATCTTCCATAAAAGAGGTGCCGCCTTCTAGTCCGGCGCTCATCACTTTCATCGCTCGCAACAGGGCGGCAGTTTTCCAGTCGCCCTCCGCGCCAAAGCCGTAGCCATCGGCCATGAGCCGCTGGGCGCTAACGCCGGGTAGTTGCTTGAGGCCATGCAGGTTTTCAAACGTGGTGGTGAACCCCTTGAATCCGCCGGTCTCCAGGAAAGCGCGCAACCCCAGTTCGATGCGGGCGGCATCCCGCAGCGACTCCCGTTTAGCGCCCCCCGCCTGCAAGGCGGGGACAAGGGCATAGTTCTCTTCATAAATGGCGATGAGGTCAGAAACAGCCGTTTCCGACACCTCGTTCACATACGCCACCAGGTCGCCTAAACCGTAGCCATTAACCGAATAACCAAACTGCATTTGCGCCGAAACCTTGTTGCCTTCCGTCACCGCCACTTCGCGCATGTTATCGCCAAAACGGGCAAACTTTGCCCCCTGAGCATCATGCCAGGCAGCGGCAGCGCGCAGCCAGACCTCCAGCCGGGCCAGCACCTCGTCATCCTGCCAGTGACCAACCACAACCTTGCGGGCCAGCCGCATGCGTGAGCCGATATAGCCAAACTCGCGTCCGCCGTGGGCCGTCTGGTTCAGATTCATAAAATCCATATCGATAGTGGCCCAGGGGATTTCGGCGTTGTATTGGGTGTGAAATTGAACAAACGGCTTTTGCAGCGCTTGCAACCCGGCAATCCACATCTTGGCCGGCGAGAAAGTATGCATCCAGCAGATAAGACCGACGCAATTTGGGGCCGAATTGGCGGCCTGGCAGACATTGTAGACTTCTTCGGGCGACTTCACCGTTTGTTGAAGGACAACTTTGACCGGCAATTTGCCAGAGTTATTCAGCGATTCAGCGATGACGCCGCTGTTGGCTGCGACCTGTTCCAGCGCCTCCGGTCCATACAAATGTTGACTGCCCACGACAAACCATACTTCTAACGGTGCAAAAATGTCTGCGTTCATTTCTGTTCCTTTAACTTTCTTGTTTTCGTTAGTGAAGGTGGGACGTGGGGTCTAAAAAAACTGGGCCACGTCCCACGGGCTACGTCCTATTGCCCGTACACATTCTGGTAGCGATCATACAGCTTATCAATGTCCCTCTGAGCAATGGTTAAGGGGGTACCCAACTGCAGCGAGGCCCAGGCAATGGCGGCGTTGTCTTCGGTCATCACAGCCGCTTTGACCGCCTTCTCAGCGGTGGACCCGATGGTGAAGACCCCGTGGCTTTGCAGCAAGCAGGCGGGGCTACGACTGCCGGTGAGCGTGTCTACCACCACCTGCCCAATCTCTTCTCCGCCGATGAGCGCGAAACCGCCGCAGGGGATGTCGCCGCCAAATTCATCGCCCATCGCGGTGGTGATGCAGGGAATGGACAGGCCGTGCGTGGCAAATACCGTCGCATAGCGGGAATGGGTGTGAACAATGCCGTTCACCGCCGGCATATAGCGGTAAATATAGCAGTGCGAGGCTGTATCGGACGAGGCTTTGTAATCGCCTTCCACAACGTTGCCGTCAATATCGACCACCACCATAGTTTCGGGCCTCAAGTCGGGGAATTTAATCCCGCTAGGCTTAATGACGACTAGATTTGTTTCCGGGTCCCGGGCGCTGATATTACCACTCGTCCAGGCAACGAGATTATTCTTGGGCAGTTCAAGGTGCAACTGCACCAGTTCTTCTTTTAGTTTTTCAAGCATATACTTCCTCGATTCATAGTCGTAAATTTCTAGCTCAGCGCATCCACGGCGGCTCTCTCGATCACAAGCCCTTTTGTGTAGCGTTCCATAAACGCCATAAAGCCATCAACATCCCTTTGATCAGGGCTTATTGTTGTGCCACTTTGCCCGGCAAAGACCTTGTTGGCGAGATAGGCTTCCAGCGGTTCATTCTCTGCCTTATAGAGCATATAGGCAGCCAGCAAGGCAATTCCCCATGCGCCGCCTTCGCCGGCGGTCTCCATCACGGCAACGGGGACATTCATTGCCGCCGCCATGATCTTTTGGCCCACATCCCTGGTCTTGAAGAAGCCACCGTGACCGAGGACCTGATCGATCTTCACTTGCTCCTGTTCAAATAAAATGTCCAGGCCAAGCTTCAAGGCTCCAAGCGCCGAGAACAGATGCACTCGCATGAAGTTTGCCAGAGTGAAACGGCTTTCGGGGGTACGGACGAATAGGGGACGCCCCGCCTCAAGGTGGGTGATATGCTCGCCTGAGAGATAATTGTAGGCAAGCAGCCCGCCGCCATCCGCTTCACCCAAAAGCGCCTTTTGATATAGCATTTCAAACAGCCGGGATTGATTGACCTCCACCCCAAGCGCCTCGGTGAATTCCTGGAACAAACCGACCCAGGCGTTGAGATCGGAGGTGCAGTTGTTGCTATGGACCATGGCGACAGGCTTGCCGGTAGGCGTCGTCACCATATCGATCTCGGGATACAGTTTCGACAGCGCCTTTTCCAGCACGATCATAGCAAAGACGGATGTGCCCGCTGAAACGTTACCTGTTCGCTCGGCCACGCTGTTGGTGGCGACCATGCCGGTGCCGGCGTCGCCCTCGGGCGGGCAGAGGGGAATACCGGCTTGGAGTTGGCCGGTAGGATCGAGCGCCTTTGCCCCTTCTTCGGTCAGCGCGCCGGCGGCAGCCCCGGCGACCAGAACTTTGGGCAAGATATCCTGAAGCCGCCACGGGATGTTTTCCGCGGCGAGCCGGTCGTTGAATAGCTCGATCTTGCCGGCATCGTAGTCGTTGGTCTGGCTATCAATGGGGAACATACCCGATGCTTCGCCAATGCCCATCACCTTTTGCCCCGTCAATTTCCAATGGACATAGCCTGCCAGCGTGGTCAGATAGCTGATCTCGTGGATATGGGACTCCTGGTTTAATATTGCTTGATGGAGATGAGCAATGCTCCAACGTTGAGGAATATTAAACTGAAAGAGGTCAGTCAGTTCTGCCGCAGCCTGGCCGGTGATGGTATTGCGCCAGGTTCGAAACGGGGCGAGTAAATTTCCGTCTTTATCAAAAGCCATGTAGCCGTGCATCATGCCGCTGAAGCCGATGGCGCCAATGGTTTGGAGGGGGATGCTATAATTTTCAGAAATTTCGTTGTTAAGATTCCGATAGCTCACCTGCAAACCTGTCCAGACATCGTCAAGCGTGTAGGTCCAGACACCCTTTTCGTATCGGTTTTCCCAGTCATAGCTTCCCGATGCGATTGGCAAGTGATCCTCACCAATCAACACCGCCTTGATCCGCGTCGAGCCGAACTCGATGCCAAGTACGGTCTTTCCACTCTCAATTGCTTTTAAGGTATCGCTACGATTCATTGTTATCTCCCTTCATTGGGGTTTTGCAAGATTATTTAAGTTGTGGGTCAACTACAATTATGATTTAACCCGGCTGCGCACGTCAAACCAGACAGCCGCCAATAAGACCAACCCTTTAATCGCCTGCTGCCAGTCTATGCCGATCCCAAGAATGGACATACCGTTGTTCATGACGCCCATCACCAGCGCTCCAATCACCGCCCCAATGACGGTGCCTATGCCGCCGGTGGCCGATGCGCCACCGATGAAAGCAGCCGCAATCACATCTAACTCAATGCCCGTACCGGCTTTCGGCGTGGCGACATTCAGCCGCGCGGCAATAATTAAACCGCCCAAAGCGGCCAACATCCCCATATTGACAAAGGTAAGAAAAGTTAAGCGAGTGGTGTTGATCCCCGACAAAGCAGCCGCCTTCAAATTGCCGCCCAAGGCATAGATCCGCCGCCCGAAAGTGGTTTGGTTGGTAAAAAAGGCATAGGCCACAATCAGGACAAATAGAACGACCAGCACATTGGGTAGCCCTTTGTAAGAGGCCATCAAATAGCTTATGTAGATAACGACGGACGTGATCAGCACGTTCTTTACCACAAACAGCCCCAACGGCGATACGCTAAATCCGTACTTCACCTGATTCTGGCGACCCCGCCAATCTAAATACACCACAACCGCCGAGACAATTACGCCAATCACAATGGAGGTCAGGTGTAAGGACTGATTAGCAAATAAATCCGGCAAAAACCCGGAACTTAGCTTTTGAAACCCGGTGGCGAATGGACCAAGCGACCGCCCTTGCAACATGGCCAGAGTCAACCCCCGAAAAACAAGCATTCCGGCTAGGGTCACAATAAAAGAAGGGATGCGTTGGTAAGCCACCCAATACCCCTGAGCGCCGCCAATTACCGCGCCTAAGACGATACTGATGGCAATTACCAGGATGAAATTGACGTTGTATTCCACCATCATCACGGCTGCTACAGCCCCCACAAAAGCGGCGATGGACCCTACCGACAAATCAATATGTCCGGCCACAATCACCAACAGCATCCCAATGGCCATGATCACAATATAGCTGTTCTGCAGGACCAGATTCGTCAGGTTCACCGGCTGCATCAGGATACCGCCGGTCATAATCTGAAAGAAGCCCATAATGCCAACCAGGGCGATTAACATGCTGTATTGGCTGATATTGTTCCTAAATGCCGCTACTATTGAGTTCACGGGGGTTTTGTCCCGAACCAACGTTGTTCCTGCACTCACGAGGGGACCTCCTCTTTCTGCTGCATGATGCACGCCATGATTTTTTCTTGGGAGGCAGATTTTGCCGGCATTTCCCCAACAATCCTGCCCTCATTCATTACATAAATACGATCACATATCCCCAGAATTTCCGGCAATTCCGAAGAAATCATCAGGATACCTTTTCCTTCTTCGGCCAGACGGTTAATAATCGTATAAATTTCATATTTTGCCCCCACATCAATACCGCGGGTGGGTTCATCTAAAATTAAAATATCCGGATTTGAGAACAACCACTTGCTTAACACAACCTTTTGCTGATTACCGCCCGATAAATTGACCGCTTCTTGTAAAATACCAGACGATTTAATGCTCAACGAGTTACGGTACTCTTTGGCGACCACCATCTCTTTCGGCTTGTTAATCACCCCGCCATACTCAGAGACACCTTCCAGATTAGCCAGGGTAACGTTGTTTTTAATGGATTGAATAAGAACCAAGCCAAAACTCTTGCGGTCCTCGGTGGCATAGGCCAATCCATTGTCAATTGCCTTCCTCACCGAGCTGGTGTCAATCTCTTGCCCACGTTTCAAGACCGTACCGCTGATGTTCCTACCATAGGCCCGACCGAACACACTCATTGCCAATTCTGTTCGCCCGGAACCCATTAACCCGGCAATCCCGACCACTTCGCCCTGGCGCACATGAAGATTGACATCATCAATGACTTTACGGTCCGGGTGAATGGCGTGGTAGACCTGCCAGTTCTTTACCTCGAAAATAATCTCGCCCACGTTAGCCGCGCGCGGCGGATAGCGGTTAGTTAGTTCCCGGCCAACCATGCCGCGGATAATACGATCTTCCGTCACTGTGCCGTTATGGCTGTCCAGGGTTTCAATGGTGGCCCCATCACGCAAAATGGTGATCGAATCAGCCACTTTTTTGACTTCATTGAGTTTATGAGAGATGAGAATTGAGGTCATGCCTTGCTTTTTAAATTGAAGGAGCAATTCGAGCAGGGCTTCACTATCAGTCTCATTCAAGCTGGCAGTTGGCTCATCTAAAATCAGTAGTTTCACTTCTTTGGACAGCGCCTTGGCAATCTCTACCAACTGCTGTTTGCCCACCCCTAAATCTGTAATTAGGGTGTTAGGAGACTCGTGTAAGCCCACTTTTTTCATAAGGGCTTGTGTTTCTAAAATTGTTTTGTTCCAGTTGATCACTCCTCTCGCCGCTCGCTCGTTTCCTAGAAAAATATTTTCCGCGATTGAGAGAAACGGGATTAGCGCCAGTTCCTGGTGAATAATGACAATGCCCACCTTTTCACTTTGGCTAATACCTTTAAATTGACATAGTTTTCCTTGATAAAAGATGTCCCCGGTATAGGTTCCGTAAGGGTAAACGCCGCTTAACACTTTCATCAGGGTAGATTTGCCGGCGCCGTTCTCGCCAACCAGCGCGTGAATCTCGCCCTGCTGCACGCTAAAATTGACATTATCTAGCGCTTTTACCCCTGGAAAGGTTTTGGTGATGTCGCGCATTTCCAAGATTACGTTAGACATTTTCCTACGATTCCCTTCTCGCGTTTCCCTATTGGCTAAGGTGGCAGTCACTAACGAGCGTCGGCCTGTTTAGAAGTGACTGCCACCTAATGTACCACAATCAAATCAGCCTGAACAACCAGCTACAATCGGCTAGGCTTACTGGCTAAACTCATCGGCTGAATAGTAACCGCTGTCAACCAGAACTTCTTTCCAGTTACTGGCATCGACATCCACGGGAACCAGCAAATAGGAAGGCACCACTTTGACGCCATTCTCATAAGTTTCAGTGTCATTGACCGGCACCTCTTTGCCATTCAGGGCGGCGTCAACCATCTCGACGGCCTTCTGAGCCAGATCACGAGTGTCTTTGAAGACGGTCTCGGTCTGCTCGCCCGCAATGATGGATTTAATAGAGGGGACTTCCGCATCCTGACCGGTCACAACCGGCATGGGCAGATCTGCGGTACCATATCCCACGCCTTTCAATGAGGAGATAATACCGATGCTTAGACCGTCATAGGGAGATAATACAGCGTCTACTTTTTTATCGGTATAGTTGGCACTTAGAAGGTTGTCCATCCGAGCCTGGGCGGTGGCGCCGTCCCAACGCAGGGTAGAGACTTTGTCCATCCCGGTTTGCCCGCTTTGCACAACCAGTTTACCGCTGTCGATGTAGGGTTGAAGCACAGACATCGCCCCGTTATAAAAGAAGTAGGCGTTGTTATCGTCCGGGGAACCACCAAAGAGTTCGATGTTGAAGGGACCAGCCTGATTTTCAAGGTCAAGCGCTTTTACGATGTAACTACCCTGAATGACCCCCACCTGGAAGTTATCGAAGGTGACATAGTAATCGACATTCTCGCTGTCCCTAATAAGGCGGTCATAAGCGATAATCAGGATGCCTTTATCGGCGGCTTGTTGGAGCACATCTGATAAGGTGGTGCCATCAATAGCGGCAATGACTAATACATCGACGCCTTTGGTGACCATATTCTCGATTTGGGCCAATTGGTTGGGAATATCATCTTCCGCATATTGCAGGTCGGTCTGGTATCCTTTCTCTTCAAAGAATTTGACCATATTATTACCATCGTCAATCCAACGCTGAGAAGACTTGGTGGGCATAGAGATACCAACCAATTTGCCATCGGTAGCAGGTTCGCTACTTTGGCTGACTTCCTGGGAGGTAGAACTCGAATCGGTGGCTTGGCTGCTAGGGGCGCTTTCTGGTGCTGAACCACATGCGCTTAAAGCTAACGCCATCAAAAAAACTATGAGCAGGGAAATTGGTTTTAGAGCCTTCATCTTTTACTCCTTGGTGTTGTAATTTTGTACGCCACTGATGATTTATCAGCGCGTATGTGAAATTTTAACGGCTGTGTTCAGCCTGAGTCCAACCCAAAAACTGCATCTAAACGCTTTATTTCATACACATTCTCCACCGGATAAAAAGCCTATTTTCCCGGATGGTCAATTACCGGAGTATCTATTCAACGGGTTAATTGTTATCGTTCCCGTTAACGTTAACAGGATATCACATTCCACGACCACTGTCAAGAACTAAAACGGCTCTTTTTGGCTGATTTAGCTCAAGTAACGAGGCAACTCGGGGACAGTATGGGCGTCTTATGTAAAATCATCAACCTACTTTTAGCCATTGACACACTTTCCCGGTTGTGCTATACTTGATTTTGTTAACGATAACAATATCAGATTCAACGACCAAGTTTCTGGACGAGGATAAATGACGAGGGGAAATAATGAACCACAAACGTGTTACCATTAGAGATGTTGCGGAAGCAGCCAAGGTATCGACCCAGACAGTTTCGCGGGTAGCCAACAACCATCCCGATGTCGCCGCAAAAACCCGTGAACATGTCAAGGCCGTTATTAACCAATTAGGTTACCAACCGAACAAAATCGCTCGCAGTCTCATCCAGGGACAGAGCTATTCTTTGGGCGTTATCAGTTACGGGCTTAGTTTTTTGGGTCCTTCTTTAGTCTTGGAAGGCATCCAAGAAGCAGCAGTCCAGGCCGGCTATTCCTTGATGCTCCACATTTTATCTGATGCTGAGGATTTCAACGCTGAGAAAGTCTTGCGTGAAATTTTGTCTTACCAGGTGGATGGAATTGTGTGGGCCGTGCCCGAAATCGGACAGAATCAGGATTGGATTCACCAAGCCCTGTACAACATCTCTGTACCCATTGTCTTCTTGAACGTACATCCGCGGCCGAATCTGGTCACAGCCGTTATCGATAACAAACATGGGGGGCGCATCGCTACCCAACATCTGATTGATCAAGACCGGCACAAGATTGGTATTATCACCGGGCCGATGAATTGGCGGGAGGCCCGACAGCGAGAATTAGGTTGGCGAGAAGCATTGGCGGAAAACAACCGGGCTGTGGACGAAAGCTATATTGCGAACGGCGACTGGAGCCCCAGCAGCGGTGAACGCAGTATCCGGATGCTGCTGGATTGGCACCCCGAGATAGACGCCGTCTTCGTTTGCAATGATCAGATGGCCCTCGGCGCGATGAAGGCGGCTCAACAAATGGGGCGGCGAATCCCTCAAGACCTGGCAATTGTCGGCTTCGACGATATTCCCGAAGCACCGTACTTTTCGCCTGCCCTCAGCACCGTCCGCCAGGACGTCACCGAGATGGGGTACCAGGGCGTCCAACAACTGCTAGCCATGATCAACAATGGCGACGACGCTCCTATTCCAGCCGTGATGTTGCAGCCAGAACTTATTGTCCGGGAAAGTTCAGTTAACATAACTTGAACAATCTCCGAAAGAAGTCAACTTGGCTAAATCTCATCTTAAAATCTGTTGACCCGCGACCACCCAACCATATATAATACCGTTATAGTTAGGCTGATACTAGCGGAAACATAGCCGTGTCCTATAAAGTATTTCTCGTTGAAGATGAAATTGTGGCCAGAGAGGGCATAAGGGACAACGTCGATTGGGCAGCGCTGGGTTTTGAATTTTGTGGCGACGCATCGGATGGCGAGGTCGCTCTGCCCCAAATTGAGGCTACCCAACCGCATGTGGTTATCACCGATATCAAAATGCCTTTTATGGACGGCCTGCAACTCAGCAAAATTATCCGGAGCCGGCTGCCGACCGTAAAAATTATCGTCCTCAGTGGCCACGATGAGTTTAACTACGCCCAAGAAGCGGTCAAATTAGGGGTCACGGAATATCTGCTTAAACCGGTTGGGGTTAAAGAACTGCATGAAGTACTCCAAAAGGTTGCCGAGCAGCTTGACCACGAGCGACACGAAAAAGAAAATCTGCAAAATTTAAAGGCCCAGGTCGAAGACAACCGGGCCGTTTTGCAGGAACAGTTTTTACTCAGACTGGTCACCGGTAGCCTGTCTTCGGCCGAGGCCGTCGAACAAAGCCATCGTCTGGAGATAGATCTTCTTGCTCCCCTGTACCTGGTACTGGTCATAAAAATTGAGTTGGATGATACGGCCGAACAGTTCAATTACCACGCCTATCAGGAAGTAAGGCGGCTTATTGCCGCGCTGCTGAAGAATAACCCGGATCTTTTTCTGACCAAGAAAGACCTTGAGGAGTTGGTGCTGATTATTAAGGGCAGCCGGTCCGACACCCTGACCCAGGAAGCCAGTTTTCTGACCGGGTTGATTAGCCACGAAGTGGCTCAGAAAACCCGTTGCCGGTTAAAAATTAGCAGCGGCGAGATAAAAAGCCGCTTGGGCGAAATTCAAACCTCATTCACCGAGGCGCAGGTTCACCTCAAGGCTACCTCCCTCAGCCAACCCGTTGAAACAACCACTCAAGCTGATTTAGCCATCAACAAGGCAAAGACGTTTATCAACAGTAATTTCAACAACCCTGATTTATCCCTCACCGACGTCGCCGATCAGGTCAACCTGAGCAGTAGTCACCTCAGCACTCTGTTCAGCCAGGAGACCGGCCACACCTTTAAGGAGTATCTGACCGGCATACGCATCGACAAAGCCAAAGAGCTACTAACAACAACAAGGCTAAAGTCAATAGAAATCGCCGAGCAGATTGGTTACCACGATCCCTACTATTTCAGCACCGTCTTCAAGAAAAGTACGGGGCTTTCGCCCAGAGAATTTCGGTTGCACACCAAGGGTAAGCGCGGATCTAAGCCTACGTCAGGGTCGAGAGGTGCTAAATGAGCGTACGTTCAGTCACAGAAATGTTACCTAACCCCAAATACATGAGCGGCTTGATTAATTATTTTGCCGGCATCAATTTATCGATCCGCTCCAAAATTCTGCTCTCCTTCTTTGTCATTATTCTGGCCATGAGTATGGTCGATGCTATTTTAATTGTGCAGGTTCTCCGCTTTAACCGGCAGTACGACGCCGTGATTACCAACATCACCACGGCCAACAGCATCAATGGCTATGTCAAACCGGCCATCGACTCGGAAATGTGGTCGATTGTGGCCGGCAAAACCGACTTTGATCAAGGGGAACAGTATCAGATCATCGATAAGGTTAATTCTCAAATCAACTGGATGAGGGAAAATACCGACTCGGAAAAAGGCCGGATTAAGCTTGAAGTTATCCTGCGAACGATGGAGACGCTCACGCTCTACGTTGATAAAATGGGCGGTCAGATCAAAAGCGGCAGCAAGGTCGCCGAAAATGAACAGGTTTTGGAAAACATCCGGGGCGTGTCGGACCTGATCCATGATCTTATTCAAGACTACATTCTCTTTGAAGTAAACCGAACTGAAGTCAACTACCGCGAAACGCAGCAGGCTTTTTCGCGATGGGCTTTTACCTATACGGCCTTGTTATTTGGGGTTGTTGTCTTTTCGGTGATGGCTGCCTGGATAATTTCGGAAAGCATTTATGTGCCGATCAAAAAATTGCACGATGTGACGACGACCATTGCCGAAAACGACCTGCAAGTGTTGGTGACCAGCGAGAACGCCAATGAAATCGCTGAATTGGGGCTGAGCTTTAACGTCATGATCGGCAAAATTAGAGAGCTGCTCGACAGCAAGGTCAAAGAGCAGGAAAACTTAAAGAAGGCCGAGTTTAGAGCCCTACAAGCTCAAATTAATCCCCATTTTCTTTACAATACCCTGGATACCATTATCTGGATGGCCGAAGCCAAAAAGAATGACCAGGTTATCGAAATTGTCAGCGCCCTATCGAGCTTCTTTAGAATCTCCCTGAGCAAAGGCAAAGATTGGATTACCATTCAGGAAGAGATTGAACGAACCGGCAGCTATTTAACCATCCAAAAAATGCGCTATCGAGACATCCTGGATTACACCATTGAAGCCGACGAGAGGGTATTGAAAAGCACCACCTTAAAGCTCATCTTGCAGCCGTTGGTGGAGAATGCCATTTATCACGGCATCAAAAATAAGAGAAAGGGCGGAACGGTCACCGTCCGGGTTTACCAACAGGGTAAAGACAAAATTATCTTTGAGGTCGAAGATAATGGCATTGGCATGACTGCCTATAAGCTCAGCAGTATTCAGGCCAAACTCGATGGTAACGCCTACGAAATTGAGCCTGATGACGGAAAAAGTGGTTTCGGGCTAGAAAATGTCAATCAGCGAGTTAAGCTGTATTACGGCAAAGAATATGGACTTTCTCTTCAAAGCGACTATCACCAAGGCACCAGAGTAACGCTGATGATCCCCGTCAAAGGGTGTTAACCCCCAAAGACACCCCAATAGGAGGCTACCAATGAAGCTGACTCCTACAAACTATCTCCCCTTCATCGTGATAATCGGCCTGGCGATGCAGGTGGTCACAGCCTGTCTGGGCCAGCCGGCTGCGCCCTTACCCTCTCAAGATGATCCAACCTTGGCCAAAAAGAGTTACAAAGATTTGATTGTAGGCTACGCGCAACTAGGCGACGAAAGCGAATGGCGTACGGCCAACACCAATTCTATCAAAAAAGAGGCGGAACGGTTAGGCGTTGAGCTGATGTTTTCGGATGCTCAGCAGAAGCAAGAAAACCAGATCAAAGCGGTTCGCGCTTTTATTGCCCACCAGGTTGACGTGATCGGGATCTCGCCAATTGTCGAAACCGGCTGGGAGGCCGTCTTCCAGGAAGCGAAAGATGCCGGCATCCCCATTATTCTTGTTGATCGCCGCGCTGACGTGCCTGAAGACCTGTACGTTACTTACATTGGCTCTGATTTTGCCGAAGAGGGCGAGAAATCGGCCAGGGTTATGGTCGACCTGTTGGCCGGTCAGGGTAAGATTGTTGAACTGATGGGCACGATCGACTCGGCCCCGGCTAAAGGTCGGTATGAGGGCTTTCGAAAAGTTCTGGCCGACTATCCTGAGATGCAGATTATCGCCTCTAAGCCGGCCGATTTTACCCAGGCCAAAGGCAAAGAAGTGATGGAAGAGTTTCTGCAGCAGTATGGTGGTGACATCGACGCCGTCTACGCTCACAATGATGATATGGCCATCGGCGCTATTAGCGCTATCGAAGCGTATGGTTTAAAGCCCGGTCACGATATAAAAATTGTCTCCATCGATGCGGCCCGCATTGCCTTTGAAGCGATGCGCGAAGGCAAATTAAACGCCACCATTGAATGCAACCCGCTGCTTGGTCCCGGCTTTTTTGATCTGGCTTTGAAAGTGGTCAATAACGAGCCCGTTCCCAAGTGGATCAAATCGGATGAGGATGTCTTCCTACCGCATCAAGCCGCGGAGCTAATGCCCATCCGCGAGTATTAACTCGGATCGTATCGCCCCGGCTATCTGGTATGGGGTAAGACGAACTAAGCTCTACGTCTGAGAAGCAGCGGCGTACCTTCTCCATATTCTGGGGTGAACGCGGCCTGAGCTTGTCGAAGGCCGTGGGTTTCGACCGGCTCAACCACCGCTACCGCGATTTATTGAGGAGATACCAGCGTCCATCGAAAAAAATCCTATCTTTTTGGAAAAAATCACATCTTTTCCTAAAAACCTCCTTTAAACTCCCAAAAATCCTGCACGTTGTTCTAATAAAACTTCATTGTCATTCACGCTAGAAACTCCTATTATAGAGGGTAGAGATACTTAAAACTATCTCACCCCGGGGTATCAAAAATAAAAACTTTGTCAATCATTCAAAGAAGGAGTGAGAACAATGAAGTTATCCAGAGTGCTTTTACTACTCACCGTATTGATGGCAGCCCTGGCTATCACAGCCTGTGGTGGCGCAGCCCCAGAACAAGCAGCTCCGGCCAAGGAAGCCGCCCCTCAAGAAGCAGCAGCTGAAGCTGAAGCACCCGCTCAAAAAACCTATGAAGATCTTGTCGTTGGCTATGCCCAAATTGGCGCCGAAAGTGAATGGCGAACGGCCAACACCGCCTCCATCAAAGAAGAAGCCGAAAAACTCGGGGTCGAATTAAAGTTCTCCGACGCTCAGCAGAAGCAAGAAAACCAGATCAAAGCTATCCGCTCGTTTATTGCGCAACAAGTTGACGTCATTGGCGTTTCGCCTGTGGTCGAAACCGGTTGGGAAACCGTCTTCCAGGAAGCAAAAGATGCCGGTATCCCCGTGATTTTGGTTGACCGCCGCGCCGCCGTGCCCGAAGATCTATACGTCACCTATCTTGGCTCCGATTTTGTGGAAGAAGGTCGTAAAGCCGGTAACGTGATGGTCGACCTCCTGGAAGGCGGCGGGAATGTGGTTGAGCTGGTCGGGACGGTAGGCTCGGCCCCGGCGAATGACCGCGCCAAAGGCTTCAGAGAAGTCATTGAAGGCAAAGACGGCATTCAAATTATCGCCTCCCAATCCGGCGACTTTACCCGGGCCAAAGGCAAGGAAGTGATGGAAGCCTTCCTGAAAACCCATGGCCAAGATATCGATGCTCTATACGCCCACAATGATGACATGGCTATCGGCGCTATTCAAGCCATCGAAGAATACGGTCTGAAACCTGGCGAAGACATCAAGATCGTCTCGGTTGACGCCGTCCGGGGTGCGTTTGAAGCGATGATCGCCGGCAAGTTGAACTGCACCGTTGAATGTAACCCGCTGCTCGGTCCCCAATTCTATGAATTGGCCCTGAAAGTGGTCAACGGCGAAGAAGTGGCCAAATGGGTCCCGTCGGAAGAAAGTGTTTACTTCCCTGAAGAAGCCGCGGCCCTGCTGCCGGAGCGTAAGTACTAATTGGTTAAACCAATTCCTTAAATCTGACAGGTTTTCGAAGTTATCATTCAGCCTAAGATAGCCCAATCGATGACCTGTTAACGCCCAACCCGATTTCGCAAAACCTATCAGGACTTCACTTCGTAGGAAAGAAGCGGCGCTGGATAGCTCTAACGCCGCTTCTTTTACAAAAATAGTCAGTAGACGAACAGAGACACCCAAGGAGACTCACCGCTCTGGGGCGACCGATACTCAAAGAGGAGTGGACTATGCCTGACTCAAACAGCACCATTCTAACAATGCAGAACATCTCCAAGACCTTTCCTGGAGTGCAAGCCCTCGCCAACGTCGATTTTTCCTTGCGCAAAAACGAAATTCACGCCTTGATGGGCGAAAACGGAGCCGGTAAGTCGACCTTGATCAAAGTCCTGACCGGGGTCGAGCGCCAAGACTCCGGCACCATTCTGTTGGAAGGCAAAGAAATTTTAGCGAAATCCCCCCTCCACGCCCAAGCGTTGGGCATCAGCCCGGTTTACCAAGAAATCAATTTGTGCCCCAACCTGTCCGTGGCCGAGAATATTCTATTAGGCCGCGAGCCGAAAATCCTGGGCAGCATCAACTGGAAACAGCTCAACCAGCGGGCCAGGCAAATCTTAGAGCAGCTCGATATCTACATCGACGTGACCCAAAGCCTGGATATGTACCCGGTGGCGCTTCAACAGATGGTCGCCATTGCCCGTGCCCTGGAAATCTCGGCCAAAATTCTCATCCTCGACGAGCCAACTTCCAGTCTTGATTCGCGCGAAACCACCAAGTTATTCAGCGTGATGCGCAAATTGCGAGACGACGGCCTGGGCATCATCTTTATCACCCACTTTCTCGACCAGATGTACGACATTGCCGACAGCGTCACCATCTTGCGCAACGGTCGGTTGGTAGGCACTTACAAAACCGCCGAACTGCCCAAAATGGCCCTGGTCTCGAAAATGATCGGCCGCAGCTTGGACGAACTCGAAGATATGTCCCGCTTCAAACGCAAAACCAGCGAGCGTATCGCTAAAGAGCCGCTGTTGAAAGCCACCGGCCTGGGACGCAGCGGTTCGGTTCAGCCCCTGGATCTGGAGCTGTACGCCGGGGAAGTGCTGGGGTTTGCCGGCCTCCTAGGCTCTGGTCGCACCGAAACCGCCAACCTGCTGTTTGGCATCGACAAACCCGATCACGGCTCCGTAACTTTTTCCGGCCAGGAGCTGAAACAGTTTTCGCCGATGAACGCTATCGAGCACGGCATGGCCTTTTGCCCGGAAAACCGCAAGGCCGACGGCATTGTCGACGACTTGACGGTTCGGGAAAATATTGTGCTGGCTTTGCAAGCCAGTCGCGGCTGGTTCAAGTTTTTGTCGAGAAAGAAACAGGATGAGATCGCCACCAAATACATCAAGCTGCTGAACATCGCCACCCCCAACGCCGACCAGTTGGTCAAGAATCTGAGCGGGGGCAACCAACAAAAGGTTATTCTGGCCCGCTGGCTGGCGACCAACCCTCACCTCTTGATTCTCGATGAACCCACCCGCGGGATCGATGTGGGGGCCAAAGCCGAAATTCAAAAGCTGGTGCTTGAACTGGCTGAAGAAGGCAAAGCCTGCATCTTCATTTCTTCCGAACTGGAAGAAGTGATGCGCACCAGCCACCGTATCGTCGTTATGCGCGATCGGGAGAAAGTAGCCGAACTGGCCGGGGATAAAACGGCGGAAAAAGAAATTATGCAGATTATTGCCGGGAGTTAACACATGAAACCCACAAATTCTTCATGGGCAAACCTGCGCCACCATCCCTTATTCTGGCCGGTTGTGGCCCTGTTGCTGATTATGCTCTTTAATGCGGTCTTCATGCCGAGCTTCTTCAAGTTGGAGATCAAAGATGGTCACCTATTCGGCAGCCTGGTCGATGTGCTCAACCGAGGCGCGCCGTTGATGCTATTGGCTATCGGCATGACGATGGTGATTGCGACAGCCGGGGTTGACCTGTCGGTGGGCGCGATTATTGCCATCACGGCGGCTTCGGCGGCAGTCTTGATTAACCCGGCCCTGGGTCGCGAATTGGTGACATCGGACAAGCTTATTGAAAATGTGACCCAGACCCCGCTCTGGCTGGTTATCGTCATCTCGATGGGGGCGGCCACGCTGTGCGGCATCTGGAATGGCCTGCTGGTGTCGCGAGTCAAAATTCAACCGATGGTCGCCACCCTGGTGTTGATGGTTGCCGGGCGAGGGATTGCTCAGCTCATCACCAACGGTCAAATCATCACCATTTACTACTCGCCCTACTTTTACTTTGGCGGCGGCTACTTCCTGGGCTTACCCTTTCCCCTGTTTATTGTGGTGGCGGTGTTTCTGATAGCCTGGTTTTTAAGCCGTAAAACGGCTATCGGCCTGTTTGTTGAGGCGGTCGGGACCAACGCCAGCTCCAGCTTTTACAGCGGCATCAACGAGAAAAACATCAAGCTGCTGGCCTACACCTTTTGCGGTTTCTGCGCGGGCATCGCCGGCTTAATCATCAGCTCAAACGTTAAAAGCGCCGATGCCAACAACGCCGGACTGTGGTCGGAACTGGACGCCATTTTGGCGGTGGTTATCGGCGGCACCCTGATGTCGGGTGGCCGCTTTTCGTTGGTGGGCAGTTTGCTCGGCGCGTTGATTATTCAAAGTATGACCACCACGATTTACGCCTTTGGGGTACCGCCGGAGGTAGTGCTGGTGGTCAAAGCTCTTGTCGTTTTGGCGGTTGTGCTCCTTTATTCCGACCTCGTTAAAACCTCGGCCGACAAACTCTTTGATCGGAAGGTGGTCCAACAATGATCGACAAACTCAAGATAAACCCCAAGTTTCTGCCGTTGGTGGTCACGGTTGGCTTGTTTGGCGCCCTCTACGGCTACGGCATTTATCAGTATCGCGGCTTTTCCTCGCCCCAGGTCTTCTTTAACCTGTTTATCGACAATGCGTTCTTGCTGATCACCTCTATCGGTATGACGATGGTGATTCTGTCCGGCGGCATCGATCTTTCGGTCGGAGCCGTGATTGCCTTCACCACCGTGCTATCGGCCTATCTGGTCGAGCACAACGGCTACAGTCCGGCTCTGGCCATCCCCCTGGTCTTACTGATCGGCACGGCTCTGGGAGCCGTGATGGGCAGCATTATTCAGTTCTTTAAAGTTCAGCCGTTTATTGTGACCCTGGCCGGGATGTTCTTTGCCCGTGGGATGTGCTTTGTCATTAGCCTTGACGCCATAACGATCAGCCACCCCTTTTATCGGGCCGTATCGCTCTACCGCATCCCGGTGCCGTTCTTCGAAAAAGCATTTATTTCTATTAGCGTGGTTATCTTTTTGCTGGTCCTGATCCTGGCGTTTTATCTGGCCCACATGACTCGCTTTGGCCGCACCATTTACGCGATCGGCGGCAACGAACAATCCGCCTTACTGATGGGATTGCCGGTGGCCCGGGCCAAGATATTGGTTTATACCTTTAACGGTTTTTGTTCGGCCCTGGCCGGCGTGGTTTTCAGCATCGACTTGCTGTCAGGATATGGCCTCTACACCAACGGTCTGGAACTCGATGCCATTGCCGCTGTCGTTATCGGCGGGACGCAGCTCACCGGCGGGATCGGTTACGTGGTCGGCACGGTGTTTGGGGTTTTGATTGAAGGGCTTATTCAGACGCTCGTGATCTTCCAAGGGGATCTCAGTTCGTGGTGGACTAAAATCGCGGTGGGGCTGCTGACCCTGCTCTTCATCGTTATCCAAAGCGCATTCGCCTCCCGCAGCGCCAGGAAAGCCCGCTTAAGCGCCAGCGCTGCCGTAGAGGACAAACCGGCCGGCTCGTTGCTACCGGGAAAACCCATCATTTCCAAAGGCGGCGAAACCGGCTGAGCCGTAGCGTGACAAGGCTTGCTTTCAAGTCAAAGCTCGGCTTTGACAGTCCAACCTTATCTTAGACGAGGAGAAATAGATGCGGACCATGGTCGTCTGGCTGGGATTATTGTTGTTTATTGCAGGCTGTAGCAACCAACAGCCCCCTTCTTCCGCTGATCAACCATCCCCGTTACCGCCCATGACCCCCGAACCGGTCTATAACTTTACCTTGAAGACCCTCGCCGGTGAGACGGTCTCACTGGATGAATTTCAGGGTGAGTGGGTGTTGATCAATTTTTGGGCTACGTGGTGTCACCCGTGTGTCGAAGAAATGCCTTATCTGCAACAAATCGCCGATGAGGGCGATATGGTTGTCCTGGGTGTCAACTTTAATGAGTCGCCGGAAGTAGTGACCCAGTTTGTTGACGAACACCACATCAGCTTTCCCATCTTGATGGATCCCAGCGAGGTTATTCTAACGATGTATCAGGCCCGCTCTTTACCCCGCACCTTTGTCGTTGACCCGGACGGAATGGTGGTCCAACGTATCGTTGGGCCGGTCATTCCGGAGCAGTTTGATCCCTGGCGCGAACAAAACGTAACCCAACTCGCCCAGAATTAACCCGCTTAGCCGCCACGGCCGGGCCATCACAGCCCCAACAGCCTGATTGAGCCCTCTCTGACTCAATGGGGACCGCTCTACGCCGACGCCGTATCCAAAATCACTTCAAAGCTCTCCAGTTGGTTTCGTCCTCTAAAGGCGTCGTGCGGTAGACTGCCGGACTTCGCATGACCCTTTTGGAAAGCGTCACTGTTCACCCAAGCATCGAAATCGGCTTGGCTTTGCCAGACGGTCAGCACAACATACGGATCGTCGGGACTAACCGGGCGCAAAACCTGGTTGCGCACAAAACCGGCCATCTTATCGACCTCACCGGCTCGGTTTCTAAACCTTTCCTCAAACTGCTCGGCGTACTCCGGCTTAACCGGGATTCGATTCATCACGATAAACATATTCACTCTCCTGATAAAGTTTATGCTGCTCAATATACTCGATGACCGCGTCAGGGGTCTGGTAGCGGACACTCCGGCCGGCCCGGACCCGATTACGCACCACCGAGGACGATAACTCAATCAACGGAATCTCCACCCAGTCCAGGCGCTGGCTCAGACCCGGCACCTGCCGCTCCAACGCGGCCAGATCCGGCGTATAGCTCGGCCGGTGGACCACCGCCAACCGGCACAGCTCAATCAGCCTGTCGGGCCGGTGCCAACTGGGTAGCTCCACCAGCGAGTCGCCGCCGATCAGGAAATAACAATCGTCGGCCGCCACATTGTACTGCGCCCGGATCAGGCCAACGGTCTCGGTGGAGTAGTGCGGGCCGGGCCGATCGAGATCGACCGGGCACAGCTCGAAGGCCGGATTGCCGGCAATAGCCCGCTCGACGAGGCAGCGGCGGTGGACCGCCCCGGTAATCTCCAGATGCTGTTTGTGAGGCGGATCGCCGGCCGGGACAAACAACAGCCGATCCAGGTTCAAGGCATCGCGCACAAATTCACCAATCATCAGGTGGCCGGTATGCACGGGATCAAACGTGCCCCCGAAGATACCCAGCCTCACCAGACCCACTCTAGCTCCAGCTCATCCAGAAAAACCGTATCCCCAGACTCGACGCCGGCCTCGCGCAGCGATTGGTTGACGCCCATGCGCTCCAGAATTTGGTGAGCCCGCATGGCCGCCTCGGTCACGTCCCAATGGGTTTGGAGGGCCAACTCTCGGATCCGCGGGCCGCTGATCCGCCACTCTCCCTCGCCCAACTGTTCCACCTCAAAGTAGTTGCGGTCCTGTTCCAGGGTAAAGACCGGCAGTTCCTCTTCAAACAAGCCCTCTTCCGGCAGTTCGTCCAGATAATCAAACAGAGCGCCAAGCAACTCCGCCACCCCTTCGTGCGTCACCGCCGAAATTTGGTGGGCATGCAGCCCCAACTCTTGCGCCCGGGCTTGAATTAACGGCCAGTGCCGGCGCGCCTCCGGCAAATCGATCTTGTTGAGGACCACGACCTGCGGCTTCTGAGCCAAGCGCTCGCTGAACAGGGCCAACTCCTCGTTGATCTGGTCAAACTCCGCCAGCGGGTCAGCGGCGGCACCGTTGAGCAGATGGACCAGCAGGCGGCTGCGCTCGACGTGGCGCAAAAACTGGTGGCCCAGGCCCGCGCCTTCGTGCGCCCCTTCGATCAGGCCGGGGATGTCGGCCATGACCAGATCGCGATGATCCCGCACCACCACCCCCAGATTCGGTTGGAGCGTGGTAAAGGGATAGTCGGCAATCTTGGGCCGAGCCGCGCTGACCACCGACAGGAGCGTGCTCTTACCGGCATTGGGCATGCCGATCAGGCCCACATCGGCAATCAGCTTCAGTTCGAGCCTGACCCACAGTTCGTCGCCGGGCAGGCCGTTTTCGGCGATGCGCGGCGCTTGATTGGTAGCGCTTTTGAAGGAGGTATTGCCCCGCCCACCCCGCCCGCCAGGGGCAATGATCGCCCGCTGGCCCGGCTCGATCAGGTCGGCCAGGAGCTCGCCGCTCTCGGCGTGGCGCACGACGGTACCGGGAGGCACCGGCACGACCAGGTCTTGCCCCTGGGCCCCGGCCTGATTTTTGCCGCCGCCGTGGGCGCCGCGTTCGGCTTTAAAGTGAATGCGATTCTTGAACAGGATCAAGGTGTTCAACTGCGGATCGACTTCAAAGACCACGTCGCCGCCTTTGCCGCCCGGGCCGCCGGCCGGACCACCGCGCGGCACATACTTCTCCCGCCGGAACGCGACCACCCCGTTGCCGCCGTCGCCGCCTTTAACATAGATTTTCGCTTCATCGAAGAACATCAGCTAACCTACTCAGTCCACACGGTATTTTCTCAATCAATCGCGGCAGCGTTGGTTGAGCTTGTCAAAACCAACAGCCTTCGACAAGCTCAGGCCGCGGCCTCTTCGAAATATTAAGACGATCGCCCCGAGATTAAAAAAGCGCCCCTAGGGGCGCTTGTGCGGAAGGTGGGACTCGAACCCACACCCTATCACTAGGACTAGATCCTAAGTCTAGCGCGTCTGCCAATTCCGCCACTCCCGCAGAAGAAAACTGTGGTGGCTATTTTATCATTGCCCCAGGGCAGAGTCAAAGTTATGAGACATTTTGCCGAATAAGCCTGGGACAATCCTGCTAGGCAAACGCGGCGACAGCCACCGGACGTTCAACAGCAAAACTCTGACGATGTAATTTAATCCGTTCTAGTTCATACAACGTCTCGGCAGTTAGATAACTTTCTCCACAATGTGGGCAACTTACGACCGGCACATTCTCAATCACTAACAACTGCTCGCCTTTGCCGTAACTGCGGGTTATTCGGCGGATACGTGCCCCCTCTTGACCACAAATATCACAAATCATAGGTGCTTCCCTTATTTTATGCCAAATATACCGTGATAATAACCAATTTTTCCGTAGGACTCAATTTATTAACCACAACCACTACCCGATCGGCCATCGTTTGACCTTGGACCAAATATTTCCACTCTCCAGTTTGATGGTCTTTTTGCCGCTCTATTACCTGACCGGTGAGTATTCCTCGTTCAACATCAAAGATGGTCAATCCATCATCGTTCATTTCTTCTTCGGCATGGAGCGTCATCACATATTGACGAGTACGAATTTTCTCCTGCATCCGTTTCAAAATACGTTCATGCACAATATGGCTACTCCATCAGGTAATTTGCGAGATTGTAGCACGAAAATGATTAATTCAGTAGCAATAGTGGGGGATTTGAGCTGGAATTTATTCTTCGCCACATATCTCATCCTTGGGGTATGAAGTTAGCTCTGTGTTCAGACACAACGCTCCCGCCTACCCTCTCCGCTTCACCAGCCAACGAACAAACTGCTGCCAGACCCCGCCGCTTCGAGCGCCCCTCATCGCCGAGACCGCGCTGGCCTGGTACGGCACATGGCTGACCAACTGCGGCTGGTCGGCCCGCTGGTAGACGATGCCGCGCTCGAACACCTGCACCTGATAATCGATCTGCCGGTAACGCAGCGGGAACTCGCCGGACCGGACCGCGCCCAAGTTCCGGCCGGCCGCGTAACGAGCCAGCCCGGCCTGCGGCTCGTAAGGAATGGCATAGAAACCGGCCGCCGCCGCCAGGGCCGAGGCTAAATCAGGCGCTTGCTCGATGGCGTCGGCCAGGTTCTCCGGCGGCAGGGCCGGCTTTTCCGGCAGTGTGGGTTCGACCTGAGGCGGCTCGGGCACCGGCGGCGTGAGCGATTGGCCGGGCGGCACCCGCCGGAAGGTGAGATAAAAAGCGGTCCGGGCCCAGGGCACGCCGGGCTGGCCCAAGCCGACATTGGCTAGCTTGTCGGAAGGAAGGCCACCTTCGGCCATGCTGACGGTGTAACTCCCCAGCCGTCCGGTCAGCATAATGTTGCCCAGGTACTGATCGATCGGGCCTTTGGTTTGGGCTTTGTCCACGGCATCGCCCCGATCCGCCTGGAAGGTCGCCCCTTCGAGCGGCCGGCCCTGCTCATCCACGGCTTTGACAAAAACGTAGCCGCGCCCCTGGGCCTCCTTCTCCGTGGCCCAGCGGGCTTCCACCAACTGCCAGTGCGCCCGCTCCGGGGCGGGGACGGCCACCAGTTGCACCGGCGGCTCGAGCTGCCGCAAGCGCGGATCCAACTGGCGGCCGGGCAAATCTTGGCCGGGTGGAGGCACCGGTTCGGGCCGGACGTCGGGGGGCGGCGGCAGAGGCTCCGGCTCGGGTGCAACGCCTGTCTTTTGGAACGTCAAAAAGAACGAGGTCTGGACAAAATCGCGGGGGGAAGTCTCATCGCCCAGGCCGACATTGAGCAATTTATCCGACGGCAGATTCCCTTCGGCCATACTGACGGTGTAGGTCCCCAGCAGGCCGGTCAGCATAATGTTGCCCACGTACTGGTCGATCCGGCCTTTGGTTTGGGCTTTGTCCACGGCATCGCCCCGGTGAGCCTGGAAGGTCGCCCCTTCGATCGGCTGGCCTCGCTCGTCCAAAGCTTTGACATAGATATAGGGCTTGCCCTGCGCCTCTCTTTTGTCGGCCCAGCGGGCTTTGATCAGCTTCCAGTGCGGCTGGTCGGGCTGACTGATAGGCTTCAACAAAACCTGCGGCTCCAGATACTTGAACCGGTGATCAAAATCACGACCGGACAGATCCGGGCCGGTGTAAAAGTTAAGGATACCCAACGAGGGCGGTCCCTCGACTCGCACGCGACCGGGCCGGGCTTTGAGCCGCCTGACAATGGGCAGCTCGCCATCGAGGCCGAATTGCCGGTCAAACTGGTGGGTAAACCAGGGTCCCTGATTCTCAAAGCCCTCGCCGAAAACCCCAATCCGCCGCACGGCGATCAACCAGGGCATGCAGGCAAAGTAGTAAGCCGGGGCCTGCTCTTCCATATATTTAAACATCTCGTCCGTGAGCCGGCCGTGCCACTCGGGCGTCGGCTTAGGGTAGCGCGGATCGTCGCCGGCGGTGGTCCCGGCTCGCTGCCCGACGTTGTAGCCGCCTTCGGTGGTAAAGATCGGGATCGAATGGCCAACCGCCTCGTTAACCAGGGCATCAAAATACTCAAACGCCCGGAAACAGGTCGAGTCCTCCATAATCGAGGCGCTGGGCTTGGCCAACTGCCGGCGATACTCATTGACGGCCGGGTAATCCATCTCCCAGGCCCACAACCCGCCGCGATCGGTCCACTCCGCCGGGGTCAACGGTACGCCCTGGATGTTGATCGGATCATTGGGGTAGTCGAGCGGCCGGCCCAGGCAGTAGTTATGGATCGCCAGACCGCAGTTCCCGTCGAGGATGTCGCGCCGGCCGCGCTCGACGATCAGGCGGAAGGGATTGCCGCGCCCGCCGGGGCCAAAGGCCGGGAAGAGCAAATAGCCACCGACCGCGCGGATCATATCCGCTTCCTGGATGAAGTTGTTGACCACAATCTCCAGCCAATTGTCCGGCCGGCGCCGGCCGCTCCACTCGAGGGCCAGATCCGGCTCGTTGTTGGTTTCGAAGTAGACCGCGCCCAGCTCAACCATGCGCTTGGCCGTATCGACCTCGCGCTGGGTGATGGTGCTGGGATTCGGCTCCTCCCGGAAGAACCGGACAACCGGCATCACCTGGAGATCGATCAGGCGCTTGACCAGCCCCAGCGCCGAGCCGCTGCCGTCGTCCAGCAGTTTGACCCACTTTAGATTCAGGGCCTGAATCTGGTCGCGCCAAAAGCTCCAGTTATCCTGCCCCCATTGGTACTGGCTGTGGCTCCAGTGCACGCCACGCCCGTTATCCCGCGGGGGCCGGGGAAAATGATCTAGCATACGCTGCTCCCTAGGTCAGACTTTTATAAATTATAACATAGCCCAGCGACGAGTTAAAGCCAAACGCTTTTGACAATCCACTGGGACTGGACTAGAGTCTCATTAAGGCATCTCCAAGATTTAAATTACCCTAATCTGTTTTCGACAAAAACGTAAAACGTGAAACATAAAGGTTAATTTCTCGCCAAAATCCTTCCGTTTTACGTTGTCAGGCCGGCAAATTTGCGCCGTTCGCAAAAATTTTTTGGACGCGGATTAACGCTGATTTTTAGGATTTTTTCTTCTTTTTCTGAAAAAGTTTGATCCGCGTTCATCCGCGGCCATCCGCGTCCCAATTTTGGTTGTGGCTCTGCTGCATTACGCTTTACGTTTTATCGACTGACTGACATTTGGGTATTTATTTTCTTGAAACCACCTAATTAAGGATGGCCAGAGCTTCATGCTTGATTTTATCACGGTGGATAACCCACTCTTCATCGGTGTAAACCTGCTGGTCGGGTTGATCTTGCTGGTTGCCGGCCGGCAACTGTTTTGGCTGGCGGTGGCGGCCGCGGGCTTTCTCTTTGCCCTGGGTCTGGCCGCCAATTGGCTCGAGGCCCAGGCCGGCTGGCTGGCGATCATCCTCGCCCTGGGGGTCGGCTTGATCGGCGCGCTGGTGGCCCTCTTTCTGCAACGAATCGCCATCGGGATAGCCGGCTTTTTGATTGTCGGCTATCTGACCGTCTGGCTGTTGGGCTTGTTTGGCGTCGAGGTGGGCAATCTGGCGTGGCTGGCCTATGTTGTTGGCGGCCTGGTCGGACTCTTGGTCGCCACCTCGCTCTTTAATGTCGCCCTGATCGGTCTCTCGGCCTTAATCGGCGCTACCTTAATCACCCAAGCCATCCCTAGCCTCCCCGCCTGGCTCGTCCCGCTGATCCTCCTTGCTCTTTTTGCCGTCGGCGTGGTGATCCAAGCAAAAGTACTAAACAAATAGCAGCGGACAAGGCCACTCCTGATCAACGCTTTAGAATTTTGCTGGTTATGGATAGGCTAGACTGCCCATGATCTCCTGACATACTGTTGTCAGGAGCGATCGGTTACACTGAAGGTAATCTTATACTGAGAAGTGCGCCAGTTTCTATTGGGCCCTATTGGGACGACACCGAAAATGAAAATGGAGTGCAGAGCTTGCTCTGCTGGCAAACCAA
>CALMIS010000154.1 GCA_937864185.1 uncultured Chloroflexota bacterium | reverse complement strand
TTGCCGGCGTGTCCGCCGCCGCTGTCACGGCCGCAGGGCTTGGCTCCGCCTCGGGCCTGGTCTCGGCCGGGCCGGCGGCGGCTGGGTTGTTTTCTTCGTGGGTCATTGTGTTTAACCTCGTGGCCGTCTCTATTCTTGGGTAAATATCCTCTTAGCCCCGTAGGGTGGGTTTACAACCGGCTGCTTGGCTCTATTCCACCGCCCGCCGTGCCGGACTCTGGCCGGGGATCGTATCACTTGAGTTATCTCGGGGGTAATAATCAGCGAAGAGAGGGAGTCTTAGCTGCCGGGATTATAGCTAAAACTGACCCTTGTGTCTATCAGCGTCTCTTTCCGACGGCATTAGTTAGCTGAGACATGAGATTATACTCAATCACTGACAGTTTGCATATCTTGTCCGTTTCTCCACTGAGGATAGCTCGGCCGTAAACCGGGGTCAGGAGGCCATTGCGATCACAGTTGCCGCGATAGCCGAGAAGGCTGCCCCCGCGTTTGGGCAGGGGTAAAACCTTAGGAGCCAAAAGACCTCCTTCGTGATCGCGACTTCTTCCCGTGCAAAACCCTGACGGAGGACAGGCGCCCCGCTATAATTAGGGCCAAAATTAAGAGATTTCTGAGTTTCATCGTTCTTACTCCTTGGCTGCCTCGTCGCCTTCGCCGGACGGCCACTCAGAGATATTAAACTTCTCCCGGCTTTCATGGACATCGGCCACTTGCCACGAAATCGGGGCCACATAAGCGTACCACGGCCATTTGGTTTCGTTACTGTGGCAATCGAAGCTGGCCCGTTCGGCATAAGCGCGAGTGGTGGGTGAGTCCCAGGCCGGCTCGGCAACGACGGGGGGATTCGTCCGGTCCACCGGGACGAGTTGGATAGCGATAAAGCCGACGAGCAACAGGCCAACTCCAGCAGCGATGATTTTCTTAACCATAATCTTTCTTTTGACATGAGTGCAGAGCCGACCGAAGCTCCTGCTTCCGTCAATGCAACTCAGGAGGTCAAATTTGACTAGGCTGGCCAGTCTGGTGTGCGGCCCTGGTAGGTCGCCACCAGAAGTATATCCGTGATCGTCTCGCTGCTGAATAGACTGCGAACCGCGGCCGTATCTTCCAGAGCCAGTTCCCATTCGCCGATAGGAGGCTGGCCGAGCATCTCCAGCCAGTCACCGGCGTTGCCGCGCCGGGTACTGATGAGGCCACTTATGGTGGTCGCCTGGCCGCCGGGGGAGGCGGGAGACAGGATTTGCCCGGCCGGACTGAAGCGCAAGGTGGCCACTATGGGGAGCATCAGGGTTTCACCGTTAGCCGGGACAAAGTAGAGCAGCACATGCTCAAGGCGAAGGTTTTTTAGATTTGGCGCAAAATCGGCCCGAGTGGTTTTGAAGCGGACGGCCATCGGCTGCGGGGCCTGATCGGGATTGTGGAAGTCGTACCATTGATCGGGGAACTGGTGACGGAAGCTAAAGGGCCGGTCGGCGCTGGGGTTGGGGTTTAGGCTTTGAATCACCTGCCGGCGATAGAGGGGGCTATCCAGAGCCGTATATTCAAAGGTGACCAGGACATCGGCGATGGTTTCAAAATCAAAAGCGTTAGCGGCCTGGGGCAGGCGAAACTCCCAGACCGAATCCACGCCGATGGACTCAAACGGCAGCAGCATTTCCGGCTGAGTGTCGGCTAACTCAAACAGGCCGGTGGCGTGGATCGGCGCGCTAAGCGCCACCGACTGTGGACCGTGATTGACCGTGACCAGCTCAAAGCCGGTCTGGTTTTGGATGACGACCCGTGAGGTACCTACGTTGGACAGCGTCGCCCGAATGCCCTGCTGCGGCGGGATGAGGGCGATGACCGTGGTGCGGATCCGCTTGACCAGGCGCAGATAATGGCCGGGAAAATCGCGGTCGAACAACGCCATGGGGGTGGCAAAAATCAACCGGCCGGTTTCGCGGAAGCGCTGGAACTCGGCCGGGGCCAGGGCGGCCAGGGAAAAGGTTTTGGTCAGTTGCAGCTTGCGCTGATCGGTCAGGAAGGCGTGCTGGTCGAGCCGGGTGATGGCGGCCAGCAGCCGACTCGAACCGGTCAGGCCGCGGCGATCCGGCCCGGCGCTAGCGGCCTGACTGTCACCCGGCGCTTGCCAGTAGTCGGCTTGGATGAACTCCGGCAGCAGTTCTTGCCGCTCGAACCGAAGCTGCCGCTCGGCCAGCTTGGCAATGGCTGTGGCCTGCTGCAAGAAAAAGCTGTAGACTTGGCTCAGAATGCCGCTCATCCACTCGTGGAGTTCGACGCTCGTGAATTTATTGCTCAGAAAATCAAGAGTGGCGTCGGCATGTTCGACTTGTATTTCGGCCATTGCCAGCTCTTGCCCGGTGACCAAGACGTGGTCCTCGGCCAGTTTGAGCTGCTGCTGGCCGATCAGGCCATCTTGTCTGGCCAGACTCGCCTGCAGTTCCCATTCCTGCTGGCGCCGCTCGAAGCTGGCCAGGGTTGAAAAGAGCGAGGCGTTGGCCGAGGCTGCCTGAGCGATTGAACCAGGGATGGTACTACCGCTGAAAATCTCCGAAAGCCCCAAAGTCCCCAAGGCTCTGGCCGTTAGGAGCGCGGCTTCAGTGGTCAGCAGCGCCGCCGCCGTGCCTAAAGCGGCTACAGTGGCCATCTCCCAGCCGATCAACCCTTCATCTAACAAGCTTTGGAAATGATCCTCCGAAATCCGAGCCCGCTGTTGCTGCATAGCGGCCAGGCTGACTCCGTCTTGCGCTTCTTGGAGGCGTAGGTTTTGCAACTGCACAGCGGCAAAGGCCAGTTGCACATCTTGCTTGGCTTTAAGCAGGTTGTAGGCCTCCACATCCCGTTTTTCGAGCGCGGCCAGAAAGGCGCTTTCAAGCTGCTGGGCCTGGGCCACCAGTTGTTTGGCCCGCTCGATGAGGACCAGGTAGCGGTAAGGGGTTGGTTGCAGCGAAACGGCGGGGGCCGCCGAGGGCCGCTCCAGGCCGGCAATGTTCAAACCGTTGCGCAGCTTAAATAGGTTCAACTCGGCGTGGAAGCGCAGCGCTTGCAAGACCGGATTCGGTGGCAGGAGCGGCGCGGCGTCGTCCTCGGGTGGCGGCGGCTGCATCTCCTCCAGCGCCAGCAAGTCCAGGATGGTAGCGTAGAGGGCGCGCGCCTGGGGTAAGGACTCGCCGGTTTCTCGGGTGAAGAGTTCATCGGCAAACACTAGAGAGCAGCGGGCCAGACTCATAAGGGTGAACTGGCTGTAAGCGTTCCGGCGCGTGACCACGATGGTGTGCGGATTTAGGCCGTCCAAGAGCCAGTCGGGCGTGCGGCGCAGTTCCTGAGGAATCACCGCCTCCAGGACCAGGCCGTGATAGATTTTGCGCTCGGCCAGAGGCAGATTATAGGCGTAAACCGTCCGCAGCCAATCCAGGCTGGCCAGATACTCGGCCGACTTTTCTAATTCCAGGGCCAGCAGCATGGGCGTAAAGTAAAAGACCTCCTGCAGCCAGTTTGGCGCGGCGGACGGGCCGGAGATAGGGCCAAAGAGTTGGGCCGACAGGATGCGCCGGGTCTTCAACGCCGCGTCGGTCAACTGCTCGGTCAGGTTGAAAGCGGTATTTTTTAGTTCCGGAGCCAGCGGCGGGGTGAGGGTTTCAGCCCGCAGTTCTTGCAGATATAAAGCGGCTTGCGTCCGCGCTTCTTGGCGGGTCAGGCGGGTTTTGGCCCGCAGCCGGGTCACCAGCGCTTTAAAGGCGGTGGTGGGTGTTTGAAGCAGGGGGTGGGGCTCGCGCAGAGTCGGCAGCAGCAGATTCTGGGGGAAGAGGAAAATCAGCATGGCGGCCCGCCAGGTGGCGTAGGCGCCCAGCCACTGCCATTCGGCGTCAAATTGGGTTTCACTATAACCGTTACTGCGGTTAAGCTGCCACTGGGCGGCCGGGTTTGTGCCCAGGACAGCCTGGGTCGAGGCCAAATGGCCGGTGCGCAAGGCGAAGAGAATTCCTCGCAGGGTTTCCAGGGCCTGGTTGAGCCGGTTTGTTTTGAGGCTCCCGCTGCTGCTGAAGTCAATAAACAATTCTTTGGTCAGTCGCTCGGCCAGGTCCGTCACCGGCGTGGCCGGGTTAAGGGTGGTCAGGAGCGCCTGACGCAACTGGGGCAAACAGGCCTCTTCGGTGGCGGCCACCGCCGCCTGCCAGGCTTGGCCGGCGGCCTGATCCTGGTCAAGCCTGGCGCGGAGAGTCTCCTGCCACAACCGGCGCTCCTCGCGAGTGGCCCGCCAGGCGGGTAAGACGATGTCCACGGGCAAATCGGCCAGCTTAAAGTAATCCGGCCCCAGGGTCAGATTAGCCTCTTCTTGCCGCCAGACCGGATACTCGCGGCGCTTTTGGACCTGCATCAAAATAGACAAGACCTGGGCCCACTCCTCCTCCAGCAGGCTGCCGGTCGCCGCCAGCTCGCGCAGGCCCATCAGGTAAAGAAAGGCCGGCAGACTCAATTGTTTGGCTTGCAACTGCGGCCCGATGTCTTGCCCGTCATGGTGTTGGGCTGCCAGGGCCAGCAGGTCATCTTTTTCAGCGGGACTATCCACCGGCCCCAGCACGCTGCCGACCACGGCGTCGAACTCGCTCAGGGCGGTGGCCCCGGCCAGGTCTCGGGCCTGCCGGCGCAGCTTTTCAAGCGCTTCCAATCGGCCGGCTACAAATTCTTGGCGTTCTTGCCACAACGCATAAGCCCGGTTGCCGGCAATGATGTCTGGCTCGCCGATCAGGTCCGGGTCGATGATGGGGTGGGGCGCAGGGGCGCTATCTCTGGTCGCCTGGTCCTGTTCTTGCCACAGCCGGCGGAGATGTTGGCGCTGCCAGATCAGGACCTCCGGCTCTGGTATGACCGTTCCGGTAAAAGGCTGGCGCGTCGTATCGCGCAGGCCCAAAAGCCACTCCAGGTTAGCTTCGGTGATCTCGCTGGCGGTCAAAAACAGGCGCTCCACCAATTCGGGCAAACCCAGACCCAGCCGGCCGGCCAGGGCCGCGCGGGTTGGCTGATCGGCCGCCCGGGCCAGCCGGATTTCCGCGTAAGAAGTGCCCAGGCGATTGAGCAGCATCCGGTAAGCGGTCTGGCAGTAGGCGGAGGCGACCTCGTCCCGGGGCGGCTGGCCGCGCCGGCTCAGGTACAGCCGCAGCACTTCGATGGCGACCCGCACCTGAGCCGCCGGCTGCTGAGCAGCGGCTTTATTTTCAGGCCGCATCATCGCGTCAAAAGGTTGGCAGTAAATGGTGGCCAGGGTCGCGGGCGTAATGGCCCCCACGATGCGCTGGTCGGCAAAAGCCAGCAAGTCCTTCAAATAGGAGGCAGGGCTGACCACGTCTTTAGTGTCGGCGGCCTGAAATAGCTCGGCCACGTCCACCATCACCTCACCGGAAACGAGGTTGCCCTCCGTGTCCTCGGCCCGCACCACGAGGGTGTGTTTACCCGGCGTGGTTAGCGGCGCCGCTACAGCCCAGGTGGCCCAGGGGCTGGCCGGGCTCCCTGTTGGCTGGGCCGGGTTAAAGGCCCCTAATACGCCGTCAACACGCCAGGTCCAATCCACCCGCTTCACTTTGGTTAGCGTGTCCGCGGCCTGACCGGCGACCGGAACCGTGACGATGCCGTTTTGCAGGGTAAAAACCTGGCCGGGCTGGGGGGAGCCGATGGTCAGCAGCGGCGGGGTTTTATCGAAGCGAATGGTAATCGAATCGTCGGCGGGGACGCCGCTGACGCTGACTCTGGCCGTAACCGATAGTTGATCCACACTGCCGCCCGGTTTGGCGCCGGTGAAGCTCCAGGTCTGCCAGGGGCGGGCGCTGGGACCGGTCGGGGTGGCCTGTTGAAATGAGCCTGCCCCAAGCTTCACCTCTACCTTCTGGAGCAGGTGGGTGATGTCTTGGGTAGTAGTGGTGTGGCTGATGTTATCGATCGTTTCGCGGAAACAACTGGCCTGCCCGCTAACCTGAAACTGTGGTCCCAACAGGAGGGCATTGTTGACCGGCGACTTAATAACCACGTTGGGCAGGGTCAGAGTGGTGCTGCCGCCAGCCGTGGGGGTTAAGGAAGGTGATTCAGTTTTCGAGGCCATAAATGTCTCCTTTTTATTTTCCTTTTTGAGGTTGGGCCGTTGGATATTTCAATTTTCCGCCAAGGCCCCCACCGACGATGAGAACGCCAGGGGTCGGGGGAGCGAGGACCATGCCGGGGTATTTCTTGATGATGGGCGCTACCTGTCTCACCGCCGGCGACACCCCCTCCAGCAACAACATCGACAAATCAGCAACATCAATCGTGTCACCGATAATCGGGATAAAGCCAACCACATCCCAAGCGGCTTCTTCTAAGTTGCCTTCCGCGACATGCTTGACAAAGAAGTAAAGTCCAACCAGGGGGAGCGCCGCCATAGCGGTTTTCCCGGCTGTCTTGGCCACCGATCTTTTGGGAGCCGCCACCGTGGAAGTCTTTCCCGGCGCGGGAAGACCGCCGGACGGTATTTTCTTTGCCGCCGTTACTGTAAAATATTTTCTGCCGTCCATATCGCTGGTCTGGTTGGTGTCAAATTCCACCAGATAAACGGGGGTCCGGCCTTCATAGTTGACTTGCCACATCTTTCCAGAACTTTTATCGTAGAAGACAACACTGGCTGAAGTCCCTTGATGTTTAGGGGCGACAACGACGTGGCGCTCGATGTTGTTTTGCTTGATGTAGTCGAGATCCGTCTGTGACGGAACCGCATCTTGACCATAATGGGAATGAGCGTACGCGGTATACCCTGTGGGCACATAGAGTGTTTCTTGACCGCCTCTAAACAGGCGCCAGTTGCCCGTCTCCTTATTATAAGCCAGGGCGTATTCAGCCCTTTCCGTTTCAGCTAACTCTTGTAATCGCTTTATGCCCGTCTCGTAATCGGGGACGGCGATCTCGCTTTTGGCCTGGCGCCCCGATGCATCGTAAAAGCAAATGGGATTGCCGCGGGTATAGACATACAGATTCAGGCCATCGACCATCCCCGCCGGGTCGCAGCTCAGCCACCGGGCCAGCCAGGGGGCGTAGTAGCGCGCGCCGTGGTAGGCCAGCCCGCTCTCCTCGTCTCGCTCTTGGCCGGTGAAGCGGTAGCGCTTTTTAGCAAAGCTGCCAAAACTGGTCTCGCCGTAGGGGCTGAACTCCTCGCGGTTAATCAGGCTGCCGGCGCCATCGATGACGACGTGGCTGCTGCCCAAATGGTCGCCCAACTGGTACTGCACCGCCGGGGCGGTGTCGTCAGGGAAGGGTGAGCCGACCCGCACCAGAGCGACCCGGCTCCGGTCATCCAGCACGTGCAGGGTGTTATTCTCCTGGCTCAACCGGCCCTGCGCCTGGCGGTGATGTTCGAACAAGCCGTCAATATAAACGGTAATCCCCACCGCCCCCCCTTGCCGGCGCACCACTTTCTTGACCCGCTGGCCGGCGGCGTCGTATAGATAGTGGCCGTGCAGCGACGGTTCGGCCTGCCGCACCTGGGTGCGGAACGCCTTCAGCCGGTCGGCGTAGTCCCACTCAAAGTGACGGGCGGTGGTTTCCTCAAGTAGGTTGCCGCCGGCGTCGTAGGTATAGCCAACCTTCGTTTGGCCCACGGTCACGGCCGCCAGGCGATTGCCACCGGCGGCCAGAGTCAGATCGCGGGTGAAGCTGCCGCCGCCGGCCTGGTGCTGCAGGCGCAGCAGGTTGCCGGTCGGATCATAGGTGTAGTGCTCGGTGTAGGGCCGGGCGCGGGTCAGGTCCACGCCGCGCGGCGAGCCGGCCCAGGGCGGCTCAGCGCCTGGCCGGTCCGTTTCCCGGCCGGTGGCCGAGATCAGCCGGTAGAGCGGATCGTAGCTAAAGAGGCGATCCAGAGCGTCCGGCCCCAGAGGCGTGTTGGGAAGCCCGCTGCCCGGCGTCCGGTCGTGGATGGCGGTGATATGGCCGGCCAGATCGTAGCGGTAGGCCAGGTCTTGCAGCGGCGCGCCGGTCGGATGATAGGTCAAGGGCGCGGGCGTGGTGTAACGCTCGCTGCGCAGCCGGGCCAGGCGGAAGGTCTGCGGCTCGTAGGCAAAGCGGGTCATGACGCCGTTGCCATAGGCAATCAAAGTGCGCTGGCCTTTGGCGTTGTAGGCGATGTGCTCGACAAAGGTTGCGCCGTCCAGAGCCACTTGCGCCAGCGCCCCGGCCTGGTTATAGCGCGGCCGCAGCTCCCGGCGCCGCCCCTCGACATCTTGGGGATAGCGCATCGTCTTCACCCGGTTCAGGGCGTCATAGCCGGCCGAGGTCGTATACTCGGTTGTCTCAAGCAGGCTGGCGGCATGTTGGGCCAGGCTCATCCCCGCCGGCGGTCGCCAGTCTACCCGGAAAGCTTGCACCTGCCAGTCATGGGCCGGGGCGGCTTCAAACCCGCTCAGGATGGCCGCGTCGCCAATGACTTGCCGGGTCTTCTCCACGACATTGCCTTTGAAATCGTAGGCCCTCAGGGTGAGCAAGCCGGCGTCATCGTAGTGACGATAAGGCCGGCCCAGCAGGTTGGCCGCGCGAGACTCGACCGGGCTCAGGCCGGCGTCGGGGCTGTCGCCGTAGCTGAGATATTGGCGTAAAGTCAGAGCCTCGCCGGCGGCGTCCCGGGCCCAGAGGCGGTTGGGCCGCTGTAAGGGGTCGTAGGCGTGGAGGGTTAGAGCGCCTTTGCTGTCCCGGGTCTCAAGGAGATTGCCGGCCGCATCCAAGCTGAGACGCTGCCGGCCGGCGTCAAGACTCTCAACCCGCAGCGGCCGGTTGGCCAGATCGTGGACGTGCCGGAAGGCCACCCGGCCCAGGCTGTCGGTTACGGTCAGCAGATTGCCGCGCAGGTCGTAGGTTGAGTAGGTGCTAAACCAGTCCGTCTGGGGGTTCGGCCCGTTGCGGGCGATGGCCGTGACGGTGCGACCCACTGCATCGACGACGATGCTGGCCGGCGTATTCCAGTGAGGTTGGTAGCCGGCCGAGAGGGCCGGCTGGGTCCGGCCGGCGTTGTCGTTGGCGTCATAGGTGTAGGTCTCCCAGGGCGTTGGGGTGAATCGGGCCGGATCGGCCAGCTCATCAGGCACACCGAAGATCACGCGCTGTTCCGAGCCGTCGGGGTTGACCGTGCGGCTGAGGCGGCCGCGTGGGTCGTAATCCATGGTCACTTTTTGACCAAGGGTGGCTTCGGTTGGTGGAGCGTAGGCAAAGCCGGTCGAAAAGAACGGCTCATATTTGTGTATCACCTGGCCCTTGTTGTCGTAAAGCTGCCAGCCGCTAACCACCACGCTCGGCGCAGTCCCGGGGCCGGGGAGGCGTCCTACTGCGTCGCCAAGAGGGGCCGCTTGATCGGCCGGTAGAGCGGCGTCGCCAAAAAAGAGGTCGCCCCAGGTCACTGCTTCGGCCAGGGTGCGGGTTTGCAGCAGCCGGCCAAAACCGTCCGAATATTGGATCATCTCAATAGTCTCGTCTCGCGCCGGCAGAGGCACATCGTGGTCGTGAAGATGATGCACCCGCCGGATGGTGCGGACGGAGACCGGTTGGCCGTGCTTGGCGAAAGCCAGGAAGTCATAAACCAGGCGTGTGCCGGGCGTTTGGAGGGTATCCCCTTGATTTTTACCTACCTGGCCCATGACCGCCGTGCGCTCCAGCAGGCCGAGCGGGCTAAAACGACAGGCGGTGCGGTTGCCGTTGGGGTCGGTAACGGTGACGGGCTGGAGCACCCGGTAGTCGTAGACCGCGGACACGGTCAGGCCGGTCGGCCCGGTGACCTCGACCGGTAAGAGGCCGTAGGCATCGTAGCGGATGGTGACGTCGCGGCCTAAAGGGTCACGGGTCGCCAACAACAGGCCTCGCCCCCGGCCATCAGGACTGGACTGGTAGTCGTAGCGTCGCCGTCGGTGGTCGCAAAGTAACCGGCGACATTTTCATTAGCGGTCCCGGCCGGCTCATAGCGATAACCAGCCAGGGGCGGCATTAGTTCACGAAACTCCTCGGGGTAGTCGGCCGGCCAAACCGGCGGGTCACCCGGAACCAGGTAGGGCGGTATTTCAGGCGGGTGGTGAACCGCGTCGCCGCTCCGGTAGGCTTCGCTCAGAATTTCTTCGGTCAGGACCAGGCTCTCGCTTCGGGCCAGCAGGCCATAAGCACCCAACTGGCCCCAGGGCAGCCCAACAAAGGCCGGGCCGTCATAAAAGTTGAGCGTCTGGCCGATCAGCCGGCGCGGAGCCGAACCGGCCAGGCTGGCGGTTTGCAGGGCTATCACCCTGGGCGAGCCGTCGTTGAGAAGCTCATAGTCGTTGACCTGAGCCACCCGACCAATCAGATAACGCTCGGCGTCGTCGCGATGCGCGTAGGTCGTGATCGTTTGTGTCGCCAGATAGGGTTCACCCGCCGGCCCGGCCGCGCGAAAATCGCGGCCCCGCGGAACGGCGATGGCGATGTGAGAGCAAGGCTGGCCGTAGGCGTCATAGTCGTCGCTAAAGGCGAAGTGGGTCATCGGCTCTCCGCCGCGTTCCCAGTGGCTGGTGCGCCGGGCCAGGAGGTGGGGAAAGAAGATGTGCTGTCGCTGGGCATCGGCCGGGTCCGGTACACTTTCTTCGCGCAGCCCGTAGAGAGCCTCGGTGACGGTGTAAGGCCGCGCTTGGCGGTCTGTCCCGTCGAGGGCATACAATTCGGTGCGCAGGATGCTGCCGCGCAGGGCGCGTATGGCATCCCGCCGGGCGCGGCGCGGCAGGGCTGCCAGCATCGCCGCCAGGCTTTGGGGCTGGGGCAAGGCGGGCGGATCGTCCGGCCAGTAGGCGGCGCTGTCGTCAAATTCGGCCCACGCGCCAAACTCCGGGCCTACCGGCCCCTGGTGAAACCAGGTCTTGGTCAGGGTGGGCGGGCAGAAGTGGGGCGCCGCCACGGCGCTAAAGTCAGCCCCGGATAAACCGGGCGCGTGGTAAGGCTCAATCGTCTCCGTGTCAAGCTGCTCAACCAGACCAAAGCCGCGAAACTCGCGCTCGGCCCCGTCCCAATAGCCGTGGTGGTAGCGGTAGGCGGTGGTCAGCTTACCCTGCGAAATCCGGTCAATGACCTCCACTTGGGCCACCACCTGCACCGGGAAGGGCAACGTTGTTTGCCAGCGCGTTTCGGGCCGCGGCAGGTCGGCCAGGTAAAACTGAGTCGAGGGCGCGTACTTTATCCGGGTGACGGCGCCCATGTGGTTGTTCATCTCAGCCAGCAAATAGGGCTTGACCCCGCCGGTAAAATCCAAAAAGAACAGCTTGGCCGGGGCCAGGCCGTTGGCATCGGCGCTCCACAGCAGCCCGCCAATGCCGCGCCCGAGGAGATCGACCAGGCGGACGGCGTCCATGTCAGTCACCGGCGGTGTGCCTTTGATCTCGATGGGCTCGCTCCACCCGTTGCCGCTCTGGTTGATCCAGAGGGTAACCCGGCGGTCATCCACATAGATGAGGTCGGCCAGGCCATCGCCGTCCACATCACCAAGCAGGATACGCTTCGGGTCGTAGCCAAAGGGCAAGCGCGGACTGCGCCGCATCGAAACGCGGCGGTCCCAGTGGCCATAACCCAGGTTGGGCCAGTATTCGACGCAGCCATCGTGGATCAGGACGATGTCCTGCAGGCCGTCGCCGCTCATATCGGCCAGTTTGACCCGGGGATTGGAGAAATTAACGTTGGGAAATTCCTCAAGCGCCCGGCGTTCGACCCGGCGGGTCTCGTGCCAGCCGGCTTGAGGATCGTGGAAGTAACACTCCAGGCGGTCACTGGCAGCGCGGAGGGCGTCGATCACGCCATTGCCGTCCAGGTCCAGCAGTTTGACCTCCGGATCTTCCAGGTCAAAACTGGGGGCCAGGCCATAGCGGCGAAACGAGCGGCGATCCCACTCGCCGTCAGAATTCAGGGGAAAATAACCGGCCATAGCGGGGGTGCTGACCAGCAAGTCAATGCGTCCGTCGCCATCGGCGTCGAGCAACTGGATGCCGGGATCGGCCAGTTGCAGTCCGGCCGGAGCGGCCGCCATCTGGCGGGGTGAGTCGAACCGGCCGCCACCCTGATTGCGCCAGTAGCGGACCACCCCGTTCATCTGGATGATATCGGGCAAGCCCCGGCCAAACAGGTCGACTAGCTCCAGGTCGGGGCTGGCCAGGGAGTGGGCCGGCAATTGATCACCCGTTAGGGGAAAAAAGGCCCGTCTGGCCGGCTCGAAAACGGTGTAACCAAACTCGAGCGGGGGGAGTGTTTCCGTTTGGGAGCCATCGTAACCCACGACGCGGATCTGGCTTAATAGGGAGACGCCACTTAGCGGCAGTGCGGTCGCGGGCAGTTCTCCGGCGGCAACCCGCTCGTCGAGATAGATAAATTCATAACTCCGGGTAAGTTGGCTCTCAGCGGCGTGGGTCTCGATGACGAGGCGCCGGCAGCGCTGCCGGGTGCGTATTTCAAAGCCGGCCCGATATTCGGAAAAGGGATCAGGCCGGTCAGTGACCAGGTCGCCGTAATCAAAGGTGACCGAGACCAGGTAGCGTTCTTCACCGGAAGCAGAGTCAACGTAGTCGTTGTAGCGAATCTGATGCACATAGAGTTGGTCCCACCGGCGCGATCCGGCCTGACCGGCGTCGCGCCGGTACAGGTACTTTACCCGGTTGCCAAAGAGGTCTACAGTTTGGCTCAAGTTCCAGGTTAAGCGTTTGGCCGGCTGGGCCGGATCGGCGATTACGGCCGGATCGTTTCCGGCAGCGCCAGGGACGCCGTAGAAGTGGGTCAGCCCCTCTTTACTGTGGACTTCCCAGTAGTTATTAGCGGGGTTGTGGTGGTGGATAATGCGGGCAAATAGCCCTTCGGTGCGAGGCCGGTAGTGGGTCTGATCGGTCTGCCGGGTTACGGCGACCAGGTCTTCCACCCCGGAGAGGATAAAAATATCCCGCAAATCATCGTAACGGGGGAGGCCTTTGGTGGTCTTCCGGCTTACCTCCGGCAGGTTCAGGCTCCAGCCGAGACCAAAAGGGCCATTACCGGCGCCGGTGCTGTAGACCAAGTTCAGTTCGGGCTGTAAGCCATGGCGTCCTGGCGGCAGGGCCAGCGGCACGCTGAAGTTGCCGGTTCCGGTGTGCAGGTCTGGTGAGAACTTTTCGCCCAAACCCTTTAACGCGCCACCACCGCTGGGCAGAGAAATAACTTGACTGGAAACCCCCGATTTGTTGCTCACGAGTCTAAATCTCCTCCAATTCCCTCAGCTTGGCGCACTCGTTCAAGCTCACTGTTGTCGCACAACAAGGGGGATCTATGTCATCTGGAAAAATCAGTCTGGGGGAGCAAAACTACAACCAATTTGCCGACCGCTATGCCGCCATTGCCGAAACCAAACCTCACAATGCCGACTACAACTTCCCGGCGATCATCAGTCTCCTGACCGATGTCAGCGGGGCCACGGTCTTGGATGCCGGCTGTGGACCGGGCTTTTTCACCCGCTGGCTGCTCGACCAGGGCGCCCGGGTCACGGCCTTTGATGTGACCGGGCGGATGGTGGAGCTTACCCAAGCCCGGGTAGGGGCTCGGGCCACCGTGCTGCGCCACGACCTGCCCGAGCCCCTCGATTTCGCCGCGGACGAGAGCTTCGATTGGATCATCTGTCCTCTGGTACTCGACTACATTGAAGAGAGGTCAATTATTTTGAGAGCGAACTGGTCTGGGCGTCCTGGAAAGGGTTTGGCGAGCCGTACCCGGTCATTCACTTCTATCGCCGGCCGCTCCAGCAAGTCATCAACCCGCTGCTTGAAGCCGGTCTGAGGCTTGACTACCTGCTCGAACCGCTGCCCACGGAGCAGTACCGGCGCAAGGACCCGGAAAACTATCAGAAGCTGCTCAAGGAACTAGGCTTCATTTGTATCCGGGCGCGGAAGCCCTAAGGGGCTCATCGGCTGGCCGATAACCATCTCTTTGAATTTAAGCTTCTTCGGCCTTAACTAGTGATTTTACTTATGGCCGTTTCTGTATCGGCTACAAAAGACACCGCTCTGCCTCGATTGCATTCCAATATGAACGCTTGCAGGCTTTCACTTTTGAATTTCTCAAATTCGCCAATGACCGCCAGTTTCATTTGGTAGTTCGCACATTTCTGTAACAATTCCCCAGCCAGTCCGCTTCGTAAATCAAAGAAGCTGAAATCCAACTGCCGCTCTTCGATGATGATCCCCGTTGCTTCTTGGTAATAGGCGTTGGCGATCAGATCCAATGCCTCTTGAGCATTCGTGATGACCACTTGCTCGGCCATTACCTTTGCGATCTTTTGATTATTGATTTCGAACATTTGGAAATTCATAACAATTCTTGTTCACCACAGCCCTATTGTACTTCAACGAGCCGCTTTGACCAACACCTTATCTACAAATTTGCGCATCGAGTGACCACTGCCGGCTGGTTAATTCTTCGTATAGTACTGAGCCCGTAAAAAAAATAGAACTCTTAAAGACCGGAAGCCGCCCGGCGGGGTGGACCGGTCTCTGAGGAGTAGGAATCGGGCGAGGGCCGGCCAGGCCGGTCCGGCAAGCGAGTGCCTCGGGGGCGGAAAAAGTGACCGACGCGAAAAAGCGCCGAAAAAGTGGGGTTTGACCGGCCAAAGGAGCCC
>CALMIS010000153.1 GCA_937864185.1 uncultured Chloroflexota bacterium | reverse complement strand
AAGGCTCAAACTGGATTCCGGCCGACTCTTTCCCCACCCGGCTGACGGCCGAACATCTGGAGAGGCTCATCCGGGCCGCGGCCGCGACGCACCAGAATATGCTCCGGGTTTGGGGCGGCGGCTTCTACGAAGACGAACGCTTCTATGATTTGTGCGACCAATACGGCCTGCTGGTTTGGCAGGATTTCATTTTTTCGTGCAGCGTTTATCCCTTGGATGAGGCCGGCTTTGTCGAAAAGCTGGCTCCCGAGGTTTTAGAGAATATCCGCCGCTTGCGCCATCGAGCCTGCCTGGCCCTGTGGTGCGGCAACAACGAAATGGATTGGGCCTGGGAAAGCTGGGGCTGGGCCGGCCTGGAGTGCGAGGCAGAGGTGGCCGCTCTGGCTGAAAAGGTGCCGGCCTTAAGACATGCTTTTAGCCCAATTATGAGCCAGACCCCGGTGGAAGGGTGGCGGGAACTTCGAGAGGGTTACCGGCAGTTTTTCTATACCACCTTACCGCAATGGGTGGCCCAGGCGGACCCGGATAGAGCCTACTGGCCCAGTTCACCTTCATCCAACACCCCGTTTAACAACGCCAATGGCCAACACCAGGGCGATGCTCACTATTGGGAAGTCTGGCATGGTCGCCAGCCCTTCACCGCCTATCGCCAGCAGTATCCTCGGTTTATGAGCGAGTTTGGCTTCCAGTCGCTGCCGCCTTTGGAAACGATCCGCACTTACGCCCCCGAGGTGGACTGGAACTTGACCTCGTACCTGATGGAACACCACCAGAAGAACGACAGCGGCAACGGCCTGATCATCGGCCAGATGGCCGATAATTTCCGCATGCCCAAGGACTTTCTGGCCCTGGTTTACCTGAGCATGGTACTTCAAGCCGAAGGCATCCGGTCGGGGGTGGAACACTGGCGCCGGAACAAGCACCGGGTTAGCGGGACACTCTACTGGCAGCTCAACGACTGCTGGCCGGTCGCCTCCTGGTCCAGCCTCGATTACTTTGGCCGGTGGAAAGCCCTGCACTATGCGGCCCGGCGGTTTTACGCCCCGGTACTGCTCTCCATTGAAGATGCGCCACCCCGGATGAGCCTCCACCTAACTAGCGACCTGGCGGCTTCCTGGGCGGGGAGCGTGCGCTGGTCTTTGGAAACCTTAGAAGGGCTGGTGCTAGAGTCCGGTGAAGAACGTGTTCTCGCCCAGCCGTTGGCCTCAACGCTGATCCGCGCATTTGACTTTGCCGGCCAAATCTCCGAAGATAACTGTCGCCAGCTTGTTTTTGTGGCTGAACTGTGGCACGAGGCTAAACGGGTCGCCTGGCAAGTCGCTCCCTTTGGGCCGACCAAGCATCTGGCCCTAACCGAGCCGGACTTGGTCATCGACCTGCGCCGGCAGGCTCAGCACCTGATCCTGGACTTGACCGCCCGCTCCATGGCTCGATATGTGGAATTAAGCCTCGAGGGTGTTGACGTGGTCTTCAGCGACAACTATTTCGATTTGCCCGCCGGTCGGACCGTTAGCCTGAGCGGTGAGCTGCCGCCAGGCTGGAGTCTTGACCAGGCCAAGGCCGCTTTAAGCGTGCGGTCACTTTATAATTCATTTGCCTAAGGACGATGGAGTAAAAGATGAGTTTACGAAAGTTTCCCGATGGGTTTCTGTGGGGCGCCGCCACGGCTGCCTATCAAATTGAAGGCGCCTGGAATGAAGATGGCAAAGGGGAAAGTATCTGGGATCGCTTCTCGCACAGCCCCTACCGGGTGGCCAATGGCGATACCGGCGACGTAGCTTGTGACCATTATCACCGTATGCCGGAAGATGTCGCCCTGATGAAAGAATTGGGCCTAAAAACCTACCGCTTCTCTATCTCCTGGCCCCGCGTCTTGCCGGAGGGGCGGGGTACCGCCAACGAGAAGGGCCTGGCTTTCTACGACCGGTTGGTCGATCAGCTACTCGAGGCGGGCTTGGTGCCCAATGCCACGCTCTATCACTGGGATCTGCCCCAGGCCCTGCAAGACAAGGGCGGCTGGCCTAACCGTGACAGCGTCGGCTGGTTCACCGACTATGCCCGGCTGATGTTCGACCGGCTTGGTGATCGGGTGGCGCTGTGGGCTACTCACAACGAGCCGTGGGTCATCTCCTTCATTGGCCATGCCTGGGGCGTAATGGCGCCCGGCATCGCTGATTATTCGCAAGCCTTTCAAACGGCCCACCACTTGCTGGTCTCGCACGGCCAAACGGTGCAACTGTTCCGGCAAGGCGGGTATCAGGGCAAAATCGGCATCGTTTTGAACTTGTCTCACAACATCCCCCTCAGTGACAGCGAAGCCGATCTGGCGGCCTGCCAGCGGGCGGATGCCGGCAGCAATACCCTCTATCTTGATCCGCTGTTCAAGGGCCAGTATCCGGCCGCGCTAATGGCGTGGATCGGCCCCCATGCCCCCCAAATTCAGGATGGCGACCTGGCCTTAATTAACCAACCGCTTGATTTTCTGGGCGTCAATTACTATATGACCTACGGGATTCGATATTTTCACAGCGGCGGGCTGTATAAGTTGAGCACGGAGGAAGTTTCCGCGCCCAATTGGGGCCAGACGGCCATGGGCTGGGGCATCTATCCGCCCGGCTTAACGGCGATCCTGCTCCGGCTCAAGAATGATTACGGTAACCCGCCGGTCTATGTCACGGAAAACGGCTGCGCCCTGGCCGATGTACCCGATGAAAATGGCGTTGTGGCCGATCCGGGCCGAATCAACTTTTTGCGGGCCCATTTCTTGGCGGCTCATGACGCTCTCCAGGCCGGGGCCAATTTGCAGGGCTACTATGTGTGGAGCTTGTTGGACAACTTTGAATGGGCCTACGGCTACGCTATGCGTTTTGGCCTGGTCCGGGTCGATTACGACAGCGGTCGGCGCACCCTCAAACAAAGCGCCCACTGGTATCGAGACGTCATCGCCCAAAATGGGGTTGCGGAGTAGACTTTAAAACAAAAAAGGCGGGGAACACCCCGCCTTTTTTAGTAACAGTATCTCGACTATTTGGCGGCGGCCAAGGGCAAAGCCCAGTCCGGTAAGGTGGCTAAATCAATCGACCAGGCAGCTTGGAGGAAGTACATGACGGTCAGGGTCACAACCACAATCCCGGCCAGGTTGAGAATGAAGCCGACGCGCGACATCTGCGGGATGGTGACGTAGCCGCTGCCGAAGACCACGGCGTTGGGCGGGGTCGCTACCGGCAGCATGAAGGCGTAGGAGCAGGCCACACAGGCGGCGATCATCGGGCCGTAGGGGTGAATGCCCATCGCGATGGCCAGGCTGCCAACGGCCGGGATAAGCAGGGTCGCCGTGGCGGTGTTGGAGGTCCCTTCGGTCAGGAAGATGGCGATGAAGACGATGACCGCCAGCAGGACGATGACGGCCATGCCGCTGAGCACGGTCAGTTGGCCGGTCACCCAGGTGTCGAGCGCGACTTTACTGACGCCATCGGTCAAGGCCAAGCCGCCGCCAAAGAGGATGACCACGCCCCACGGAATTTTAGCAGCCGATTTCCAGTCCAGCAGGAATTCGTTTTTCTGGAAGTTGGTCGGGACGATGAACATCGCCAGGGCGCCCAGGATCGAGATGGTCGCATCGGTGATAAGCGGCAGTTTGAGGAAGCCGAGGGCAATCCAGGCCACGGCGACGGTCCCAAAGATGGCCAGGACTTGCTTTTCTTGCCGGCTCATCGGCCCCAGTTTCTTGAGTTCGTTGTTGATCAGTTCCATACCACCCGGTAATTTGTCGATCTCAGGGCGAAGCATAACTTTGACCAGCAGGAACCAGGTGATTAGTAGAAACGTAACGGAGAGCGGCAGACCAAAAGCCATCCAACTGGCAAAGGTGATCGTCTGACCGTACTGCTTTTCGACAATACCGGCCAAGACGGTGTTGGGTGGGGTCCCAATCAGCGTTGCCACGCCGCCGATAGAAGCGGCATAGGCAATCCCCAGCATCAGGGCCGTGCCAAATTTGAAGTTCTCGGGATCAACCTCGCTGCCCTTTTCTTTGAGCAGATTGACCACTTGAGTGATCACAGCCATCCCCACCGGGACCATCATCATGGCAGTGGCCGTGTTGCTGACCCACATCGACAGGAAGCCGGTGGCCAGCATGAAGCCCAGAATCACCCGCTCCGGCCCATCGCCGACCAGTCTGATCGTATGCATGGCAATGCGCTTGTGGAGATTCCATTTTTCCATGGCCACGGCCATAAAGAAGCCGCCGATGAAGAGGTAGATAATGTGGTTGGCGTAAGAGGGCGTTGTCTCGGCCGATTTCATAATGCCCAGGGTGGGGAAGAGAGCAATCGGCAGCAGAGCGGTGACGGGGATTGGCAGTGCTTCGGTCATCCACCAGATGGCCATTAAGATGACCACGGCCAGCATCTTGATCATCTCCGGCGTCATCCCCTCGGGTAAAGCAAAAAGGGTGGGATAGAGCAGGGTGGCAGCGAATAAAACCGGGCCGCCAAACAAACCAACACGTTTCACTGCGTTCATTTTAGTTCCTCCTTGACTTCCAATACAACTTTGTAGGTGTGGTTCAACCTTCAACTTGAAGGCTAATATGCTCTATCTTGTATCACACTTTGCCTGTCCAAAACATCGTCCTAAAGCGATAACTTTTTGGAGCGCTGGCCCCGTCCCAAAGCCATAGGGTTTTAAAGCAAAAAATCGGCCAAGCGGCCGATTTCGCCCAAAAGTGCTAGTACTTTGCGCTAGTCAGATCTACGAGCGTTATTCTTTGAGTAATCCCAGCTTGATCGCCATAGCTACCACCTCGGTGCGGTTGTTGGCGTTGAGCTTGTTCATGATGTTGCCGACGTGGATTTTGACCGTCCGTTCGACGATGTACAGGCTTTCGGCGATTTCCCGGTTGCGCGCGCCTTTAGCCAGGAGACGAAGGACTTCCAGCTCTCGCGCCGTGAGTTTGGGGCTGTTGGCGGTCACCTGAGGCTCATTAGATTTTTGAGTGGACCGCTGGGCCAGGTTAGAGAACTGATCCAGCAGCCGGGCCGCCACGCTGGGTGTGAGGAGCGACTCGCCCCGGTGAGCGGCGCGAATGGCCTCGATGATGTCATCCGGCGGCGCGTCCTTGAGGATATAGCCCCGCGCTCCGGCCGCGATGGCCTCATAGATGTTTTCGTCATCACCGAAGGTGGTTAGAATAATGATCCGGGCTTGGGGCAGGCTGGCCCGAATTTCCTTGACCGCCTCGACGCCGCCCATCTGCGGCATCTGCAAATCCATCAGCACCACATCGGGCTCCAAGGCCAGGACCAGGTCGGTCGCCTGTCGACCATTGTCAGCCTCACCGATGACTTCAATGTCCGGCTCCAGCTTGAGCATCGAGACTAGCCCGCGCCGGACCAGTGGGTGATCTTCGGCCAGAATGACCGTGATTTTGTCGCTCATTTATCAACTACCACCTTGATTTGGGTACCGCCGGTAGCGGGGGGAGTGAAACTCACGCGGCCGCCAATCTGGTGTACGCGCTCGTGAATTCCGACTAAACCGAAGCCGTGGGTTTCATTGTGGCCGTTGGTAGCGGCCAGGTGGGCGCCGTTAAGACCGATCCCGTCATCGGCGATAGTCAAGCTGACGCTGGCCCGATTGTACTCCAGGGCCACGGTGACCTGTTTGGCCCGGGCATGCCGCTTGACATTGGTCAGGGCCTCTTGGGCAATCCGAAAGAGGTTGTGCTCGGTCCGGATATCCAGGCGACTGGGATAGCCGCTGACTTTAAACTCGGTTTTGAGGCCGGTTTCGGCGGCGAAGTTCTCAAGATGTTGGGCCAGGGCCCGGTCAATGGTCAGCGCCTCCAAAATGCCCGGCCGCAGGTTGAGAACCGAGCGGCGCGCTTCCTGCAGACTCTGGCGGGCTAAATCGCAGGCGTCTCGCAGGGTGGTCAGGGCCTCGTCCGGATCGTGCGGGTAGAGGCGTTCCGCGGTTTGGAGATTGATGATGATGCCGGTAAAGCCTTGGGCCAGGGTATCGTGAATCTCGCGGGCGACCCGGTTCCGCTCTTCCAGCGTCGCCACTTCGCGGCTGCGGCGATAGAGACGGGCGTTGACTACGGCAATGGCAATCTGGTCACCGATGGCCTGAAGCAGCTCCAACTCTGTGCCGGCAAAGTCGTGCTCGCTGTGACCAGCCACGCCCAACACCCCAATCGTCGTGTCTTTGGCCGGCAGCGGCGTGACCGCCAGAAACTGCCAGTCCCCGTGGGTGACCAGTGGGTCGGTGGGCCAGGTGGACTGAGCCAGGCTCGATTGGCCCAGCAACAGGGGCTGGCCGCTCCGGACCACATGACCAACCAGGCCCTGGTCCGAGTCGCTGCCCTCCTGCTCTAACTGCTCGATCAGATCCGGGGACAGGCCCCGCTGGGCGCGCAGGCGCATGAAGTCTTCTTCCTCTCGATACATGCAAATCCAGCAGCTCTCGATGGGTAGCACCTCAAAAACGGTATCGATAGCGCTGTTGAGCACGTCATCCACCAGCAGCGATTGGCTGACCGTGTGGCCAACCTTGTTAAGCGCGCTCAAAAAGCGAACTTGTTGCTGGAGTTCGGCGTCAGTCAGGCTGAAGAGGGTGGCGTGCTCCAGAGCGATGGCGGCATAGTTGGCAAAGTTGGTGACCAGATCGATCTCCTGGGTGGTGAAGTGATAGATGTGGGGGTGATAAATAATCAGAGCCGCCGGCGGGACGTGGGGCGCAATCAGTGGTACGGCCAGCAAGCTACGATAGTCTTCGGCCCGGGCCAGGGGCAGCAGGTCGACCAGAGTAGGATCGGCTTCGATGTCCGGAATCTGCACGGCCTGACCGCTCTCGATGGCGCGGAAGGCCGGCAAGATGCGAGTGACCGGGGCCTGATTAAGATGCTCAACGTAGGTAGCGCTCAGGCCCCGGCTGGCCCGGATGGTCAGCTTTTCCGTTTCCGGTGTAATTACCTGCAAGGCGCACTGCCGGATCTGAAACAGGTGCTGGATTTCGTCCAGAATCGCATTGATCACCTGCTGCGTATCCAGGGTGGAGACGACACTTTTGCTGGTCTTGTTGAGCGTGGTTAGCTCCATCAACCGCCGGCGAATGCTCTGCTCGGCTTGCAGCAGGGTACGGGCCAGCCGGCCGATCTGATCCTGCCGCCCGGCCAGCGGCGTAATCGTAAGTGGACTCTGTTCGCCGCCGGCGACTTCCTGGCTGACGTTTTCGCCGTAGCGGGTCAGTTGGGCCAGCGGCAGCATCACCCGGTAAGAGAGCATATACCAGAACAAGATCGCGCCCAGCCCCACCACCACCAAGGCCAGCAAAAAACCTTGCCGGAAGCGATTGAGCGAACTGAAAGCCAGAGCCGTAGAGTGCTGAACCAACACGCCCCAACCCGCCGAGGGAACAGGAGCGTAACTGTACAGCCACTCTTGACCGGCCGGATCACGCTCGATCAGGCTGCCTTCTTGACCGGACAAAACCGGTTTGACGGCCGGCAGGTTGCCCGAGAGATTGGTGAGCAGCTTGTCCGGTTGGGAGTGCGCAATGACCTGGCCCACAGCATCGATGATGATGATCTCAACGTGTTCACCGGGTGGGCGCTTTTGACTGATCTGCTGGACCGTCTCGGTCAGCCGCCGGAGGTCCAGGTTTGCCGCCACCACGCCGTCAAAACGGCCGGCCTGAAGGACAGGCATGACACTGGTCACCACCGGCTGATTTGTCGTGGGCGAGATGCGCCCTTCGGAGAAGACGTGTTGGCCACTGGCTTTAGCTTGTTGAAAGTAAGGGCGGAAGGAGAAGTCCTGCCCCCGCGTTGAGGCCGGTTCGGGGGGATAGTGGTAGAGCATAATCCCCTCGGCGGACAGACGATAGAAAAGATTGACATCTTGCCGGGCACTGACCCCGGCCTGGAAGATGGTTTCCAACAGGGCCGGATTGGCCTCGATGACGGCCGGGTGTTGGGCATATTCGATCAGAGCCGCCTGAGCAAGTTGAAGCAGTTCATCAGTTTCAAGCGCAATGGCGCGGGCCAGGCTTAAATCTGCCGCCGTAACGTCTTCCTGTAGGCGGCGGCTTTCGTCGGTATAAAAGAAAAAGGCCAGGCCAAAAATCGGCAGAACGAAGAGGAGATATATCGCCAGGAGTTGTAGCTGTAGATCTTTGCTACCGAATTTCACGCTCATTGTGAACCCCGACTGGTATCGTTGATCGCATGGACTGCTTGGCTCTACTATATAGTATCTTTCCTGACTTACTTTGCAAAACCGCAGTAGGGCAATCGCATGCCCTAAGACCGGGACGCAAGACTGCGCTGGAATTAATGAGGAAAAATAGATCGGTATGGGGGGAGGCCGAAAAGGTTTTATTTGAGGCCAAACCGGCCCAACTTGACAGATACCCGGGACCGGCTAAGATCGCGAGGCAAAAACTGATGATCGCCGGGTTCCGCTAAGGTCTATCAAACCCTCCTGCAGATGTCCCGAGTCTGAGCTGGACCTAGCGGCTAATACCGACAAGAGAGTCAAATGTTGCTCTACTTACTCCAAGGCCTGGGCTACGGTTTTGCTGCCGCCGTCCAGCCCGGACCGTTTCAAACCTACCTGATCTCTCAGACTCTGGTGAAAGGTTGGCGCTCGACGTTGCCGGCTATTTTTGCCCCTTTGGTGACCGATGGCCCGATCATCGCGCTGGTCCTGCTCGTGCTTAGCCAGGTGCCCGTCTGGTTTGAGCGCTTCTTGTACCTGGCCAGCGGTCTGTTCATCCTGTATCTGGCTTATGGAGCCTTGAAGCGCTGGCAAACCTTTGATCCCACCGCCGCGGTCGCGGCCACGCCGAACCGCCAGACGCTGTGGCAAGCGGCCTTGATGAACCTCATCAGCCCCGGCCCCTACATCTTTTGGAGCTTGGTCACCGGCCCGATTCTGCTGACCGGCTGGCGGGCTGCGCCCCTCAATGGGCTGGGGCTGCTGGGCGGTTTCTACGGGGCGATGCTCCTCAGTTTAAGCGGCATTATCTTGGTCTTTGGCACCGCCCGGCAGTTAGGCCCGCGCGTCAACCGGGCCTTGCTGGGAGTCTCGGCCCTGGCTTTGGCCGGTTTCGGACTGTATCAACTGTGGCTAGGCCTCAGTTACGGCTAAACAAGTTGAGTTTGAGTGACTCCAACTACCGCCGCGATAAGCGCCACACCCCCAGTACCACCAGGCCTATGGCAGCCAGCCCGGCCGCGGCGGCGACGGGTAAAACGCGTCCAAGGTCGATGACCGGCCGTGGTGAGACAGCCGGTTCGTTTGAGGCTGTTAGCTCAGCGACCGCCGCTTCGACCGGGGCGGCCGGCTGCGCCACTTGAGGCTGCCCCGCCGCTATAACCGGCGCTGCCGGCTCACTCGAGCTAGCGCGCTCGGGCTGGGGCTGCTCAACCGGCAGGCTGGCTTCGGGTGGGTTGACGGGCTCAACTTGAACAGGGGCAATGGGCTGTTCCGGCTGGGCCTCCGGCTGGCTAGAGTCGAGCGGTTGGGCCGGTAAATCTTGACCAGTGACCGGCAGGCCGGGCTGAGCCGCAGCCGGCTGGGCCCCGCTGGCCGGAGCCACGGTCGATTGAGAGAGGTCGATCACGTTGCGCCGGCGGTCCTCAACCGTCCGGATATCGGCGGCGGTGGCCGGGGTCAAAGCGATACAGTCGAGACTGGCAATTCCGGTCCGCCAATTGGCCCACTTGCGCCAGAAGGTCAGAAAGATGGTCATTTTGTTGGACTGAGCGGTGACAAAGGTAACATAGTCCTGCACTTCGGCCAGGTCTTCGTCGTCTTCAGAGGCTCTAAACTCCAACTTTTGTTCTTCAAACTCAATCTGGGTCCACTGCTTATGAGGGATCGCTTTCCAATCCGTGTTGCCGGTATGGTCAAAGTAAAGTTCAATGGAGTGATTTTGGTCTTCCTCGGGGGCGCGCGGGTCTTCGGGTTGAAGCGTGGTGGCGCCTGACTGAATTTGGAAGGTTCCCTTCATTGAAAACCGATAGTTTACCCCGGGTGTGACATCGACCGTTTGGTAAACACCCAGGCGCATATCCTGCTCGTCGGTCGATTGCATTTCCAGGCCCAGGGCGCTGATATTCGTGTTGCGGATGACCAGGCCGGGAATGTAGCCAAAGCGCGGATCATCAACGCCGATGGTCCGCTCCGGCGGCTCGCCAAAGAGTGACTCATCACAGGCTATACCCAGGCTCTGGTTGTCATAGATGCGGACTTTGCCGTGAGTCTTGCTCTTGTACCAGCCCCACTCTTGGGGCACAGCCCCGGATTGACCCGGCTCAAAGCCCAGAGCCGGCCAGCCCACGTTATAAAACCCGAACTCAAAATTACCATTCTCGATCAGATTCGGCCGGGGTGGCGGTGGTGGCGGTGGTCCAGGCGTCGGCGGCACGACCTGGGTGGCGACCGGTGTGGGTGCTGGACCGGTGTCGCTGGGCACCGGCGTTGGCAAAGCCAGGGGCGGACCACCAGGGCCATACCACTGCTCCACGCCGCCGCTGTAGATACAGGCCAGAGACTGGGTTTCCGAGTGAGAACAGGTGCCATCCCGGCAGAGGGCCGTCTCGGTTCCGTCACACTCTCGAGACTGATGGCGAGGCAGGTTTAACGAAGTAGCCGCTTGAGCGAACTCCGGATCCGGAGCAGCCCAAGCCGCGGCGGGCGAATCATAATTTATAAAAAGCAGAGTGCCCAACACAGCCAGGCCACACGCTAGCAAACCAATTTTATCAAGGGATCTAAAGTTCATTTCCTCACCTCGTCGCCGGCGGTCGCGGCGTGATGATTGCCTCTCGCTGTTAGAGACAGTCTACTAAACATAACAAATTATACCATTCTTTTCCAAAAAGAGAAAGAGTTTAGCCACCTACCCGTCTGCTTTTTGACTTGACTTACCCTTACCTCAATGATATGCTGTCTGGGTATTTTTGCTGTCCGTGGGAACAGGAGGCGAAATGAGCGACAACGATCAAACCATTTTGTCTAGGAGCGGTTCGGCCGGTCCATTCGGAGAACCGGAGAGGTCACAACGAAACCGGCAGTTCGTACTCGGTGGCGTTGGCTGCGCCGTGCTGCTTTGCGCAGGACTGTTACTGACCGGTTATCTTTTTAGAAATCAGTTTTTTGAGACAACAAGCGGGGGTGAGGAGATTGCCGCCACAGCAGAAGTGCCCTCACCCACGGTTGAACAACCCGCGAGCCCCCCAACGTCTGAGCCAACAGACCAGGCTCAACCGACCAGCGAGCCAACCCTTGAAGCAACGGAAGAAGTGGCGGCAGGGATGCCCGAAATTGGCCCGATTATCTTTGCCCGAGACGCAACCGATGATTACGAACCGATCGATCCGGGGACCGAATTTGAGGGTGCGGTCACGGAGATCCATGCCATTTTTGACTACAGCGGTCTGACCCGGGATGATATCTGGGAACGGGTTTGGTTTTTGGATGGCGTCGAGATGCTGCGTACGGCCGAGCCCTGGACTGCGGCCCAAGAAGGCGTGTTCGATTACTTCATCAACGCCGGCGGTGAGCCCCTGGCCCCCGGTGAGTGGCTGCTAGAACTGTACGTGAACAACGATTTGCTGGCAAGCGGTCGCTTTCTTATTATGGAAGGTGACGAGGGGGAGACAGAGCCCGTCGCTCAAGCGGAGACGGGTACGGTTGAACCTACCCTCGAGCCTGAAGCTACGGTTGAACCGGAGCCTACCCTCCCGGCCCAGAGTGAGGAACCTGACCAGCCTACAGCCGTGGCTACTTTGGCCACCCAGGTCCCGGAGGACAGTGTCGAGTCTGATACCGCCGAGGTCAGCCCGGTCGTGTCCGCTCCAACCAGCGAACCGGTCCCGGTAGCCGAGTCGCCGACTTATCGGCTAGCCTATACCAAGTGGAACGGCGTCCAACACAATCTATTTGTGGGCGATACCAGTGGCAGCAGCGAGCAGCTTATCGTTGGTCTGGCTCAGGGCCCGTCTTGGGCGCCGGATGGCAGCGCCATATACTTCTACGCCGCCAGCGGGATCAACCGGCAGGAGCTTGATGGGGCAGTTTATACTTTCCCGGCTATTAGCGATGGTGTCGCGGTGGTGACCACCAACCCGCTGCCCAACAACCTTAGCGAAGTCCAACTGCTCCAGAGGTTAACCTGGAAAGACGCCAATGGCCGCTCGACGGCCGTGTCGCCGAACGGGGAGGTGGTGGCCTTTGACTCACGGCGGAGCGGCAACTACCGGATCTATTTCCTGGGCACTGGCGAAAATCAGCAGTTCCCCTTCGAGATCATCGGCGAGCAGCCGGCCTGGGCCCCCGACAGCCAGCGCCTGGTTTATCGCTCCGGGCGAGACGGCCGTACCGGCATCTGGATCTCCAACCGCAACGACTCGGGTCACATGCTCATTACCGATGGTAGCAACGACGCTTTTCCCAACTGGTCGCCGGATGGCCAAACGATCGCTTTTAGCCGGGATGAGAACGGCAACGTCGATATCTACACCGTCAACATGGATGGCACTAACCTGCAGCGTTTAACCAATTCTCCCGGTCCGGACACGCTGCCGGTTTTCACGCCCAGCGGCGATATCATCTTCCGCAGCTCTCGCACCGGCGTCTGGAGCATCTGGAAAATGAAGGGTGATGGCTCCGGCCAAACCGAGATCATTCCCGGCACCCCGGTCGGCCCGGATTGGACAGCCAGTAAGATGAGTGTCCTGGGGAGCTAAAACTTGATCAAATGAGAATCCGTTTAGACTCCATTGGCTGCCGCCTGAATATCAGCGAAGTTGAAGAGCTGGCCCGCCGTTTTGCCGCCGCCGGTCACCGGCTGGTAGGACCGGGTGACCTGGCCGACCTGTATGTCTTCAATACCTGCGCGGTCACGCAGGCCGCCGAGCGCAAGTCTCGCCAGATTATTCGCCAAATGCGCCGAGCCAATCCCAAAGCGGCTGTGGTGGTTACCGGCTGTTACGCGCAGCTCTCGGCTCAGCAACTGCGTGACCTGGGCGCCGACTTGGTGGTCAGTAACGAGGATAAAGAACGTCTGCCCGAGCTGGCCACAGCCGCCGGCCTGATTCACGACGGCGACCCCATCCCCGCCCTCGATGACCCCGCCTATCTTCCTGGGTTCGGTTCGGCCGGGCTTGAGGCCGGACACACCCGCGCTTTCATCAAGGTCCAGGATGGCTGTGACAACCGCTGCACCTTTTGCATCGTCACCATTGCCCGCGGCGCGGGCCGCAGCCGGGCGCTGGCCGACGTCGTCACGGAGGTCAAGCGCCTGGTCGATCTGGGATATCAAGAAGCGGTCCTGAGCGGGGTTCACCTCGGCTCCTACGGTCACGATCTGGGCGAGGCCCAAGGGCTGCAAACTTTGGTGCGCGCCATCCTGACCGAGACCGATCTTCCGCGGCTGCGGCTCTCGTCCTTGGAGCCATGGGATTTAGAAGCCGGCTTTTTTAAGTTGTGGCAAGACAAACGGCTCTTGCCCCATCTCCATCTCCCCTTGCAAAGCGGCTGCGACGCCACCCTGCGCCGGATGGCTCGCCGCACCAGCCAGGCCGAGTTCTCTCGCCTGGTGGAGGTGGCCCGGGCCACCATCCCTGACCTAGCCATTACCACAGACGTGATTGTCGGCTTCCCCGGCGAAACCGAGGCCGAGTTTGCCGCCTCGATCGCCTTTGTCGAGCGGATGGCCTTTGCTAAACTCCACATTTTTCGCTACTCGCGCCGCGCAGGGACCACGGCGGCCAAGATGCGCGGTCAGGTGCCCGGCCAAGTCCAAACCGAGCGCAGCCGCCAAATGCACGAGCTGAACAGCCGGCTGGAGGATGATTTTCGCCGCCGCTTTGTCGGCCGGACTATGCCGGTACTCTGGGAAAGCAGCGAGCCCTACGGCTTTGGCCGCCAGTGGAGCGGCCTGACCGGCAACTATCTCCGTGTTGTTACCCAAACCCCCACCGGCCTCGATTTGCGTAACCTAGTGATCGAGACGGACTTAATTGATACCGCGCCGGCCTCGCTGCTGGGGCGGCTGCCGGAGAGCTTTCAGCCGGCCGGATTAACCCTGCCGCTGCTGGAAGTAGGGGCTGAAAAGGCAGAGGCTTTCAGGTATAATAACGGTATGGCATAGGTAGGTTGAAGGGAAGTGGTTATGGCTAACTTGGCTACCCTTGAAATTCAAGCGCCACAGCGACTAAAGATGAGCTACGAAGAGTACCTTGAGTTTGCAACCGACTCGCAGATTGTCGAGTGGGTTGTGCGTTAGCTCAAATTATGCTTTCAATTGACTCGCTGCCGGCCGAGGCTCGAGCCGCCTTCTAGGCGCTGTATGACCTTTTGCGGAAACGATGAAGGTATAAGTAAGGCTGCTACCTTCGAACGGCGTGAAAAAGGCAAGACTTTCACGCCGTTTTTGTTTTTACGGCTCAAACTGGCCGACAATATCGACATATTCGATCTTAAATTGATCTTCCGTTTTGACCCCAAATTTCTCCAACAGCTCCCCAATCAATTCGGCTTTGTGTACGGCGTCCTTGGCCGACCAGGTGCGGCTTTTGATCTCCAAATAGGCCGTCTCAT
>CALMIS010000152.1 GCA_937864185.1 uncultured Chloroflexota bacterium | reverse complement strand
CGTGACAACCACAGCTTTACTGGGCAATGTGACAAATGTGGACGGATGCACGCTCATGCAACAATTTGAGCCGGGGACTAAGACATAATTCCTATCCCTCCGCCCAAACCGTAGGGGCGAAAAATTTTTCACCCCTACGCCGCACCCGGACCATCGACGTCACCCCGATGCCGCACCCGGACCATCGTATTCCCCCGACCGGGCATCCGGTCACGGTATGCACCCCGGCGATCCGTCCGGCCCCGGGTTTTCGCCCTCCGCTCCGCCCGGGCCGCAAAGGTCAACTTTGTCCAGAAAAACGGCCTTTTTTGTCCAGGAAATCGTACTTTTCTTAAGGGAAATAGTGTTGCGCTCATGGCTAATGGTGTCGCGCTCATGGCTAATGGTGTTGCGCGCATGGCTAATGGTGTCGCGCTCATGGCAAATTGTGTTTTTCACCGGGCCAAGAGGGCTGAGCAGCCGGAAAATAGCGCGCCGCGCCGAGAAAATCGCCTCCGGCTGCCGGAAAATAGCCCCGCGACCGCGAAAAACTGGACAAAATCGCCGGCCAGGGGCAAAAGTTGTCCAGGGAAATCGTGTCAAGCCAAGGGGAAATGGCGTCCGTCACATGCTCAAGTAAGCATGGTCGCAGGCTCAAGAGGGTCCGGCCGGAGGCAAATAGGGGTCAGACGCCGGGCCAAGAGGCTCCGGCACCGGGGTCAAAGGGGCTGCGCCCGGGGCCAAGGGGCTTCGGCGCGGGGGCTAAAGGCGCCGCGCTCGGGGTCAATCAGCTCGGGGGCCGGGCCAGGCGAGCCTGGGCTCGGGCCAACGGGCCGGCGGTCTAAAGCCTGAGGGCGCCGCGCCGCCGCCAAACCCGGAGCACGGCCGGAGAAGACCGCGGCTCAACAGGAAAAACCCTGAAAGCCGGCGACCATCCGCCTCCAAGCGCGTTGTCAGTGGGGGGGGAGGGTGCTATAATCTCGCTTTGGACTCAAGCCAAGGCTATCGAAGCCTTTATGCAAAAGGGTAACGGCTGGTGTTTATGCTTAACCTGCCCAAACGAATTCTGATCATCGCGGGGCTGCTCCTGCTGCTCAACCTGGCCTGCGGCTCCAGCGGCCTGGAAGAGATCAAACCGCCCAGCGGCCAAATCCTGGTGACCGACGACGCCTCGGACCGGCTCAAGGAAAACTTCTACCAGGCCCTGCAAGAAGCCACTGGTCGCAACGAAGCCCAACTGCGGATCACCAACGAAGAGATCACCTCGCTCTTCACCAAAGAGCTGGTCGATACCGGCCGGGTGCCCCTCCGCAATCCCCAGGTCTGGTTCACCAGCGGCCGCATCTTCATCACCGGCGGCATCCGGCCGGTCGGGCCGGTCGAGTTCGACTCCCTGATTGTGGCCACCGCCCTGGTCGAGAACGGCCGGCTGGTCGTCGATGTCGAAGAGGCTCGGATGGGCACCTTTACCTTCCCGGAAGCCATCCTGGCGTCCATCACCCAGACCGTCAACGAGGCCCTGGTTGATGTCACCCTCGAGATCGATGTCACCCGGCTGGAGATCCTCGAAGGCGAGATGTTTGTGGTGGGGACCAGGCCGGGCCTCTAACCGCCACTCCCCCCGAGGCGGTTCAAGGGCGGACAGATGAGATGTTCGGCTGGCTCGAGGGCCCCCCTACCCCCCCAGAGGGGGGAATTTTTGCTCTACGCTCCCCCCCTTTGGGGGGCCGGGGGGGACTTCTAAAGCTACAAGGTCGTCCCTGTCCGCCCTTGAACCCGACGCGGAATAGGGCCGGGGAGAGGGCCCTTGCCTACTGTCTCTTATTCCTCAAACAAGGCGTCGACAAAGGCCTTAGAGTCAAACGGCACTAAATCATCGAGCTTCTCGCCGGTGCCGATGAAGCGGACGGGCACCTCGAGCATCTTGCCGATGGCCAACACCACCCCGCCCTTGGCCGTTCCGTCCAGTTTGGTGACGACCACGCCGGTGATCTCGACGCTCTCTTTGAAGTTTTTGGCTTGAGAGAGGGCGTTCTGGCCGGTCGTCCCGTCCAGGATCAGGAGCGTTTCGTGCGGCGCGGCGTGGACCTGCTTGCGGGCGATGCTCTTCAGCTTCTCCAACTCTTTCATCAGGTTAAACTTCGTGTGCAGCCGGCCGGCGGTATCGATGATGACCATATCAGCCCGGCGAGCCAGGGCGCTTTTGAGCGAGTCAAACACCACCGCTCCGGGGTCAGCCTGCTCTTGATGGGCGATCACGCCCACGCCGGCCCGCTCACCCCAGATCTTGAGCTGGTCAATGGCCGCCGCCCGGAAGGTATCGGCCGCCGCCAGGACCACGCGCCGCCCCTGCTTCTGGTAATAGTTGGCCAGCTTGGCGATAGTCGTGGTCTTCCCGGAGCCGTTGACCCCGACGACCAGAATCACCGTGACCATGCGCCGCTCCTCCACCTTGGAGGGCGCGTGAAAATCCAACAACTTGACCATCTCTTCCTTGAGAACCTGCTTGGCCTGATCCGCCTTGACAATGCCCTCGCGCCGGACGCGCTCGCGCACGGTTTGAATCAACTCCATCGACGTTTCCGCCCCAATATCGGCCTGGATCAACAGCGCCTCCAGATCTTCCCACAGCTCATCGTCGATATCGCCCCCGCCAAATAAAGTGGTAATCTGGCCGAAAACGGAGTTGCGAGTCTTGGTCAGACTCTCTTTAATCTTGTTTTTTCCAAATCCAAACATGGTGTTGCCTCGGCTAAAATTTGATAAAGATGGCAGTCCCGTTGGTTGAGCTTGTCGAAACCAACGGTTTCCGGCAAGTCAGGCGGCTGCGCTAAACAATTTCCGTCAGGGATTTTAACCATAGGCTGAGGGATCGGCAAAGTAGCCCCTTGGTTTTCTATGTAGCTCCGGGTTTAGCCGCGCAGGGACCTCAAGACCTTATCGGTTTTCAAAACCGATGAGGTCTATCCTTCCATTTTGTGGTACAATAGAGTCACAAATTATTTGTTTCTGTTCTTTGACAATGACCCCACAGACGGAAAAGCGCCGTAGCTTGTCCGTTGCTCGCGTCTGACCTATTGGCCGGCCCACGCTCTGTGGTGCCGGCCTTTTTGTTTGGCGCTGGCGTTAGTGCCCGACCACCGGCGGGAGAAAGAAGACAGATCTCATGCAACCCTCGACTGCGTCCAAGCTGCATCAAGCGATGACCTTGATCACCCTACTCCTTCTGGGGCTCGCACTTTGGCCGGGCACAAGCCAGGCCCGCTCCCCTCACCCGCTGCCCCTGCCCCGCTCGGCGGCCGGCCCGCCCCTCCTGTTCATCGAGAATGTGGGCCAATTCCCCCCGGCCGGCAGCGGCGAGGTCACTCGCTTCCAGCTTCAGGGCGAGCAAGCCACCCTCCGCTTAACCGACCAGGCGCTCTGGGTTACCCGCCTGGAGTCCAGCGAGGCCGCGGCTCAGCCTCAAACCCACGCGGCCGGGGATCCGCTCCAAACCTCGAGCGCGACGGCGCAGCGCGGCCTTAACCTCAGGCTCGCCTTTGTCGGCGCGAACCCTCAAGCCCGGCTGGAGCCCTTCAACCGGTTAGATACTCACGTCTCCTACTTCCTGGGCAGCGATCCGGCCGGATGGCACAGCGATGTACCGGTCTGGGGCGGGGTCCGCTATGTTGATCTCTATCCTGGCCTCGATCTGGAACTGACCGGCCAGGACGGCCAGTTGGTCCAACGCTGGGTGGTTAAGTCAGATCTCGGCGCCCGGACGGCGGCCAAGCCCGGGCTTGCCCCGGGAGAGGATCAAGCGGCGGCTGAGTCCTCGCCCTTAACCGGGGTGCGCTGGCGGATCGAAGGGGCGGAAGGCCTCGCGCTCGCCGAGCCCGGCCGGCTCCGCCTGAGCACGGCCGGAGGGGACATCACCCTCTCCCTGCCCGCTCTCGTCGGCCCTGACGGCGGGCCGTTGGATCCCCCGAGCCAGCCGGCGATCAACGCCCTGGAGATTGAGGCGCCCTTTGCGCCGGCCTCACCCCCGGCGAGCGGGTTGGTTCGGACAGCAGCGGCCGGCGACCTGATCTTTGGCACCTATCTCGGCGGGAGCGGCAACGAGGATGGGCAGGCCGTGGCCGTGGATGGAGCCGGCGGGGTCTATGTCACCGGCATGACCAATGCCGCGGACTTCCCGACCACCCCCGGCGCCTTTGACGTGGCCTTGGGCGGCTTCTTCGATACCTATGTCGCCAAGCTCAACCCGGATGGGACCGCCCTGGCCTACGCGGCCTATCTCGGCGGTGATGGCGGCGAGTTGAGCTACGATCTGGCGGTCGATCAGGCCGGCCAGGCCTACGTCACCGGCTATACCCGCTCGCCCGATTTTCCGCTCACGCCGGGCGCTTACAAGACCAGCCTCGACGGCCTGACCGATGCCTTTGTGGTCAAGCTCAACGCCACCGGGACCGGGCTGATTTACGGCACGGTGGTCGGGGGGAGCTATCTGGAGTGGGGCTATGGGCTGGCTCTGGACCAGGCCGGCAGTGTCTATCTGACCGGGCTCACCACCAGCGCCGACCTGCCGACCACGCCGGGCGCCTTCCAGGCGGGGGCGGGCGGGGCCGCCCGCTATTACGACAGCCTTGTGGGTAAGCTCAATCCCGGTGGCTCCGCCCTCGAGTACAGCACCTATTTGGGCGGAGACGACTCGGACACGGCCTGGGACATTGCCGTTGATCCCGCCGGTCACGCCTACGTGACCGGCCAGACCGAGTCGCTCAACTTCCCGGTCACGCCGGGCGCCTTTCAAACCGAGTTTCGCCGGCTGTTCGTCACCAAGCTTAATCCCAGCGGGAGTGACCTGCTCTACAGTACCTTCCTGGGCGGCAGCGGCGCCGATGAGGCCTGGGCCATCGCGGTCGATGGGGCCGGCCAGGCCTACGTGGCGGGTGATACCACCTCGACCAACTTCCCCACTACCCCGGGCGCGTTCCAGCCAGCCTATCACCCCGGCAGCAGCGTCACCCGCGAGGGCGACGCCTTTGTGGTCAAGTTCAACGCGGCCGGGAGCGGCCTGATCTACGGCACCTACCTGGGCGGCAGCGACCATGACACCGGCTTCGGCCTCGCGGTCGACGGGCAGGGGCGAGCCTATCTCACCGGCTCCACCATCTCGGCCGACTTTCCAACCACGCCGGCTGCCTTCCAGCCGGTTCGCTCTGGCTACCCGGACGCCTTTGTGGCCAAGCTCAACGCGGCCGGCAGCGCGCTCATGTACGGCACGTTCCTGGGCGGCAGCCGGGGGGAGACGGGCTTTGCCGTCGCCGTCAATGAGCAGGGGCATGCGTCTGTCACCGGCAACACCTCGTCGCCGGACTTTCCAGTGTCGGTGGGGGCCTTTGATCCCGGCTATGAGGCCCCGGCCTCGGATGCGTTTGTGGCTAAATTGGATACCGGCAACCCGCCGGAGGTGCCGCCCGAGCCGGTGCCGCTGCACACCTGTGGTCCCACCCCGTTGGGCACGATTACGGTGGGGCATGAGCCGCGCGGTCTGGCGGTCGACTCCTTACGCCAACGCCTTTATGTCGCCAACTACAGCAGCGACAGCGTCTCGGTCATCGACAGCCGCACCAATACCGTGCTACAAACTATCGGCGGATTGACCAACGCCAACGGGCTCAGCCACGATCCCGAGCGAAACATGCTCTGGGTCACCAACCACTTAACCAACCAGGTCACCCCGATCCAGGCCAACGCCGACGCCACAAACTTCACCGTCCTGCCACCGATCGCGGTCGGCACCGCGCCTTGGGGCGTGACTTATGACCCGGTCCACGATTACGTGTACGTGGCCAACAGTCTGTCTAACTCGGTCACGGTCATCAACGCCGAAAGCCGGAGCGTGGTCACCACCCTCAGCGGCAGCTTTCACCTGCCCTTCCACCTGGCGGCCAACCCGGTCACCGGCAAAGTCTATGTCGTTAACTTTGCCGGCCCCAACCAAAGTGTCACCGTCTTGAACGGCACCGCGATCAGTAAAGTGGTCAGTCTCTATGACAGCAAGGAGCCCTATGCCCTGGCCATCGATGAAACCCGTAACCTGATCTACATCGCCACGGTTGAACCGCACCGGATTGTGGTCATCGGTCCGGACCGAGGCCAACCCGACCAGTTTCTGGGCTGGGCAGCCTTTCATCGCGGCTTCGGGAATCCGAATCGGCCCGTGCCGCTGCGGGTCATTGCCGTCAATCCCACCGTTGGCCCCGCCGGGGATGGCGGTCATGTCTGGGCCACCACAACGATGGCGGACGGCGGCGAAGCCAATCAAGCCTTGTTCATCCCCAAAGGCTGGGGGAGCCGCTTCCATTTGCCCTTTGCCCAAGGCGTGGGCACCTATCCCGCCGATGGCATAGCCATCGATCGGGTCACCAACCGGGTATATATTGCCAGCGGCTTTGCCCCGGGCACGGTCACGGTCATCGGCGACCACGCCAGCCTCTGCCCGGAGGCCTGGGCCAAGATCGCCGCGGATGAAGCGCCGGCCACGCCGGACGATGACCGGATTGGCCTGGAACTATTTGAACCTGAGGAAACGGGGGTGGAGCCGGCCGGGCGACCGGGCGATGTCAATGGGGATCAGGTGGTCGATCTCTTCGACCTGGCCCTGGTGGCCACCTACTTTGACAGCGAGACGGCCAGCGCCGATCTCAATCAGGACGGCTGGGTGGACTTGACCGATCTGGTCATCGTCGCCAACAACTATCGGCGCTAAAAATCGGCGGGTGACCCGGTTTACGGGGGCGCGACCTCGGTCACAATGATGCCGGTGGCGCCGGCGACCTCCAACGCCGCCGTCACCCGACCCACAGCGTCCGGCTGGGGCTCAACTAAGGCAATCATGTTGCCGCCCCAGCCGGCGCCGGACAGCTTGGCGCCTAAAGCGCCGGCCTGGCGCGCGGCCGCGCTGAGCTGCTCCAACGCCGGCGAGGAGACCCCCACCGTCTCCAACAAGGCCTGGTTGGCATTCATCAACCGGCCCAACTCCGGGCCGGTCTCGCCCTGCTCGATCAGCAGCCGGGCCTGCACGGCGATCGCAGCGATGTGGTCAAAATAAATCTCATACCGGGCCGGTTCAATCTCCCAGCGCCGCCGCAGATCGCCCACCACTTGATGGGTCGGCGCGACAATACCCGTGTCGCCCACCACCAGCGTAAACGGTTTCGCGGCGGCCATTGGCTCGATAGGCTGACCTTTGACGAAATAGACCGGCTGCTCGTAAGCGATGACGGTGTTGTCGATGCCGGAGGGGGTGCCGTGGTACAGCTTTTCCACTTCGTAGACCAGGCTCGAGACCTCAGCCGGGCTCAAGGTCTGCTCGTAAAACTGGGCCAGCACCCGGCAGATCGCGGTCGAGATGGCCGCGCCGCTGCCCAGGCCTCGACCCAGCGGGATGGTGGAGGTGACCGTCAGGACGGCGTCGGGCGGCGCAGGTTGGCCCAGGCGGGCCAGGGTCAGCCGGATGATCCGGGCCAGGGCATCATCGGGCGCGACGTCGTCGCCGAGATAGTAATCTCGCTTGAGATCCGGGGCCACCAACCGTAAACCGGCCGTGGTCGCCGGCTCTAGCCTGGCCGTGGCCTGCACATTGCTTACCGGCACGGCGATGGCCGGCCGGCCGTAAACGACGGCGTGTTCCCCAAAGAGGATAATTTTACCGGGAGCGACGGCCTGGTATCCGCTCATGAGCTGGGCTGAGGATCGAAAACGGGCCGGTGGAGGAGGGTATCGTCAATCTCATCGTCTTCCGCGGGGGGAACGGCCGGGGGTGGGGGCGGAGCCTCGCGGCCGGGCCGGGTCAAGGTCAGGTGGGTCAAAGTCCAGACGGCGGAGTCGTAGACCAACACTAGGCCACTGCCAAAGCTAAAGACCACAATCATGACGAGCAGGGCCAGCGGTCCGCCGGCAATAAGCGCGCCGATCCAGGACTCGGAGATCAGGTAGACCAGGCCGGCCGGGATACCCCCCACAATTAAGGCGGCCAGCAGGGCCACCGGCAGCAAGACCAGCAGGGTGACGATGGCCCAACCGATGCCGATGGCAAACAGTAAGAGCCAGACGATGAAGACGTTGAGTTTATTGTTGAGCATGAGCTGGAGCGTATCCTTCAGGCTGTCGAGCACGCCGCGCTGATCCAGGACGGTCCGGCGCCAGGTTAACTCCAGGAACGGGCCTAGAATAACGCTCAAGATGATCAAGAGGGGCAGGACCACCATGCAGGTCAAGATCGACAGGATCGTGCCCATGCCCATCAAGGCCGGCTCCTCGCTGGCGATGGCTAGCACAATCGGCAAGGCGATCACTAAGACCAGGATTAGGGCCAGGATAAACTGGGGAATACCCACGGCCAGGCCGGCCAGGAAAACCCGCCAGGCGGCGTTGGACCAACCGAGCTGGAAGCCCTCGGCGATGGTCACCGGCCGGCCGGCCTCAAGCTGCTGGACCATGGCGATCAGCGAGGTCCGGGTCACGGCCCGGACAACGATGCCGGCCACCGTGATTAGCAGAATTAGACAGATAAAGGCCCCAATAGAGGCGACGATCACTTCGGGATTCTGGTCGATCCACTGGACGATCCAGCCCAGCTCCTCGAACTCGCCGAAGTCACCCTCGCCTGGGCCGCCGAAGCCGGTGTTGAAGTTAAAATTACCACCGCCCCCACCCCCGCCCCCCCCGCCACAGAGTGCCAGGAAAAAGCCAAAAATCCACAGCGCCCCGCAGCGCCAGGCGGGGGTGGAGGCGCGTTTCAGGATGCCGAAGGGGGCCATAGCGTACCCCTCCCTAGAAAACAAAAAGCGGACAACCTTTGTCGAGGTAGTCCGCTTGGACTGGTCACAACGATAGGCTTAGACAGCCGGCTCGCTGCCGTTTCGATTGGTTTCCAGATAGGCAGCTACTTCTTTCTTAGACTTTTCAAAGCGGCGGAGCAGTTGCTTATCCGTGTCTCGCAGGGCATTGATGGTCCGCTGCGAGCAAGCCGAACAGCCAAGAGCGGCTTTGTAGCTCCCCAGGTCACAATTGAGGCAGTCACATAGTTTGATCATCATGTGGGAGAAAGCTAAAGCATCTTCATCGGTTTCCGGCAGCGCGGCGACGCGCTCGGTCAGCTCTTTCCACTCTTCCCCTTTAAGTTTTTTCAAGCCACCAACACGAGAATGAGGAAATAGAATTTCACAGCGAGAATACATAAGAGTTTCCCTTTGCTCTCTAAGTTATCAACCCGACTATGATATCTAACGGCTTGGCGAATGTCAAATTCTCACCACACTATCAATTCAGGTGGACACTCAGGTGGAGGCGAGAGCGAGCGAGGTACTGCTCCTATTCAGGCGGGACCATTTTTGCCGGATAGTGTCCAACGTGTCATGGGGGGTGATGGTGATAGGCGAGTGAAACACTTGCACGTAGGCTTCCATCAAGGTCAGCCCGTGAGTCTGGCTAACCGAAACGCGGTGGTTGCCGTCCAGGACAAAATAAACCTGGCTCACCTGGTAGACCGTGATCGGTTCAAAACCGCGCTCATGGTAGAGTTGATCCACCTTGCTCCAGCGATTTTCCAACCGGTCCGTCTTAGGGAAGAACCTGCGCGTAAACTCCCGCCCTCGCCCAACGCTGCCGACTATTTTATCGAGTTCAATTTCTTGCAGGCCTTTATCGTAGCCGGTTCGTAGTCTGAGCAGTTGCCGGACTGCTTCAAATGAGAGCAGGTCGTTTGGCTCTCGCCGGAAAAAGTTCCAGATGCGTTCCAAGAAACCGCGCCGGTGGGCTTGTTCAAAATGAGTGAGGTATTGCTGCATCATCTCTCCGCTCCCTGCTGTTACCTTAACGAATTGTTTTGATACCCTCATCATAACCTAGCCGCGTTCCACGGCCGTGGCAGGAGGCGATCCAGAAAGCGATCCAGGGCTCAGTTGATGAAACGAGGAGCTTGGGTATAATTCCCCAGAGGAGAGTCCCCTGATGACAGAGTTTAAGCTTTTTTTGCTCGGATCACCGCAGATCGAGCTTGCCGGAGAGCGGATTGAGATTAGTCGCCGCAAAGCTCTGGCCTTACTGATCTATTTAGCCGTCACCCGGCAGGCCCACAGCCGGGATGTCCTGGCCACCCTCTTTTACCCTGACCACTCTCAAAGCCGATCTCGGGCGTATCTCCGCCGGGATTTAGCCGTACTCAATACCAGTCTAGCCGGGGATTGGTTCACGACGGACTGGGAAACGGTTGAATTTAACCGGGGGGATCGGGTCTGGCTAGATCTGGAGCAGTTCCGGCACTGTCTGGCCTCCTGCCAGAGCCACGATCACGCCGCCCAGTTCCCCTGCGCCGAGTGTCTGCCGCTTCTGACCGAAGCAGTTGAGCTCTACAGAGATAATTTTCTAGCCGGTTTTACCTTGCGCGATTGCCCTGAATTTGATGACTGGCAGTTCTTTCAGGCGGAAAGCCTGCGCCAGGAGTTAGCCACAGCCCTGGAGCGGCTGGTGTATGGCTGTAGCCAGCAAGGTAAGCCTGAAGCAGCGATTCCCTACGCCCGGCGGTGGCTCGCGCTCGACCCTTTGCATGACCCGGCCCAACGCGTCCTAATGCAGTTGTATGACGAAGCGGGTCAGCCCTCGGCGGCCCTGCGTCAGTATGAAGAATATACGGCCCTGCTGGAAGCGGAGCTGGGGCTACCGCCTGAGGAAGAGACCACCACCGTGTATGAAGCGATTAAGGCCAAGCGGTTGCTGGGCCCGCATCTCAAAGAGACCCGATCCAAAAACAACATCCCCCACAAGCTGCCCAATCCGGTCAGCGCTCGGGCCCTGATCCCG
>CALMIS010000151.1 GCA_937864185.1 uncultured Chloroflexota bacterium | reverse complement strand
GGATAGGGGTCTCGGTGGGGATAGGGGTCTCGGTGGGGGTCGGGGTAGGGCTGGCCAGGACAGCCACCATCGACGCCGTGGAAACACCTAAAGCATTGGCCAGGAGAAACAGGTTTTGCGTGTCAGGATCCTCCTGACCTCGATCTTCCTGAATGAAACGATCGACCATAAAGGAAATATACTGTTGCGTGTTCGGCAGCTTGAGCGCATTTAACCGTTCTTGAGCTCGCGTCAGGTCACCGGAGAGATTATAATCGGCCGCAATTTTCAAAATTTCGGCTTCGACCACTTCTCGGTCCAGGGCATTGGCACTGACCGCCGAGGTGGCCGCAAAGCCGACAAAAATTCCTCCAATCGCTAAGGCGAGACAGGAGAGCGGCACCACTGTGACCACCACAATCAATAAAATTTTAGAACTGGATTTATTCATAGTTTGCTACCTAACTTCTACCCCGTTACCAGGTTCTCTGGAAAACAACTTTCCAGGAATAGTGCCCCCAACACAGCGAGTTGTTACCCACCCCGAAAGTGCCGCTGTTCCACAGCACCTCACAGGTCCCCTGGTCGGGGCAATAGCCGGCTTCAATCAGGCGGGGAATACCGATCTTCCAATCATCGCTGCTCAACAGATCTGAAACCTGGCTGGTGACTTCACGCCCGGCGGTCGGATCGCCTTTGACCAAGATGTGGTAACCACCGTCTTTGTAAAGGTCGTATTCAGCCCGGCCCGGTAAATCCGCCCCTTTATGGCCGGTAACGGGACCGGGGTTGTTCCAAGTATCGCCCAGTTGCACGCCTTTGATCGGGTTGCCAGCCGCATCGATGACATCCACAAAGATATTGTGGTTTCCGGCGCAGCCGCCGTTTTCATCCTTTGTCAGGAGCCGCTGTTCGGTTATGATAAAGTCAAACTCGGGGACGGGGGTAGGTTCTGGGGTGGGGGTATCGGTTGGCGGGAGAGGGGTAGGGGTATCAAGAACGGCCGTCGGCTCGGGAATTGGCGTATCGGTGGGTAATGGCAACTGAACTTCAGCCTCCGTCGCTTCGATCGGCTGGTCGCTGGCCGCGGCAGCCTCCGCTTCGGCCGCTTGAGCCTCGCTCACTTCAAGCGGAGCCGCAGCCACTACCTGCTCGATCACGGGGGTGTTACTGGGGGTGGGAAACGGCGTCCAGGTGGGCGTCGGGGTGGAAGTAGCCGTTGGCGGCGAAACGTAAGCCACCATCGAGACAGTGCTGACCCCCAAAGCTTTGGCCAGCTCCACGACGTTCTTGATGTCCTCATCAACCGGCCCGCGATTGGTCCGGATTAGCTCCTCGGCCACCAGAGCGACATACTGGGTCGTATTGGGCACTTCCAGCCTGGTCAGGATCCCGCGGGCCCGCTCAACGTCTTCGTACTCGGCAAAATCCGCAGCAGCCATAATCACCACTTCTTGAGCATACTCATCGGACAGGTCGGCCACCCTGGCATTGACATAGCGGGTGGGCACGAGATACCAGGCCACGAACAGGCCAAACAGGCCGGCTAGCAAACAGGCAAACGGAGCAACAGAGAAGAAAATCAGCAAACGGCGATCAAGTTTAATGCCGCTAGTTCGTCTCTTTTTCTTTACTGTCATCTGGTGATTCTCTCATCGAGCTTTTCAAAACGGCAAGCCATAGAGTAGAAGGCTCGGGCTTTAGCTAACGGTTATGAAAAGTGCTATAATGGCCTCGATTGGTAGAGACAAAAAATGCCGGAGGTGGGAGTCGAACCCACAAGGGCTAAGCCCACGCGAGTTTGAGTCGCGCGCGTCTGCCAATTCCGCCACTCCGGCATATCAAGCCAAGTATAGACTCGTTAAGAATATGCGTCAAATTGCCTAGGCCAAATCAACATGGATGAATCGCAGACCATCCAACAAGCCCAATCCGGCGATCTATCCGCGTTCAACCGGCTAGTGATGGCCTACCAGAGCACAGCCTTTAACGTGGCTTACCGGGTTGTCGGCAGCAGTGACGCCGCCGCCGATGCCTGTCAGGATGCTTTTATCAAGGCTTACAAATCGATCCAGCAGTACCAGGGGGGCTCCTTTAAGAGCTGGCTGTTGCGCATTGTGACCAACACCTGCTACGATCATCTTCGCTACAGTAAGCGCCGCCCGGCCACCTCGCTGGAAAATCTGGCCGACAATCCCGAAGAGCACAACACCAAACTGGTCAGTGAAAGCGAGCCGCCGGAGGAACAGCTTCTGCGGGGCGAGTTGGGTGACTTGATTCAGGTCGGGATCAATCAATTGCCGGAAGATCAACGCGTTATCGTGGTTCTGAGCGACATCCAAGGCTTGTCTTACCAGGAAATCGCCGAGATCATTGACCAGCCCTTGGGTACGGTCAAATCCCGGTTAAGCCGGGGGCGCAGCCGGCTCCGTGATTTTCTGCTAAAGCGGCAGGAACTCCTGCCGGGCCAGTATCGTCTTAAGAGTGAGTAAGAAGCGTAAAGTTGTCAACTATGGCTGATAATCCCCAAACCGATCTCGAATACATTCGCGACCTGCTATCGCCCTACATCGACGGTGAGGTCACAGCCGAGGAGCGGCGCCAGGTGGAGTCGGCTCTGGCCGACTCGGCGGAGTTGCAGCAGGAGTTAGAGTCGCTGCAGCAGACGGTTTTACTCCTCAAACACCTGCCAACCATGCCCGCCCCGCGCCCCTTTACCCTGTCCGAAGCCGACGTGCAGCCCATCCGGCCCGCCAAAAAGCGACCATTCTGGTTGAGCGGCTGGTTTGGCGGCCTGGCGGCGGCAACGGCGGCGGTGATTTGTGTGACCGTTGTTTTCTTCAACCAGTCAATGTCAATGGGAGGAGCGCTGCAGCAGGCCGACGTGGCTATGGCCCCGGCCGTTCAGAATGCCGAAGCCCCGGCCGAGTCCGGAGCCGTCCCGCCGGGCGAGGCTGAAACGGCCGCGGAAGCAGCTCCGGCCGCCGAAGAACTTATGCAGTCAGCGGCTGTGGAAGAAGAGAGCGCTGAAGATACGGTGACCGCGGCAGACAGCACGGCGGTCGAGCGCTATGCGGCTGAAGCAGCGGAGAGCGCCGCAGCCCCGGCCGAAGGAGCCGCACGGGAAGCCGAACCGGCCCCGCCGGCTCCCTCACCAAGCTCCACCGGAACATTTGCGGCTGAAGCCGATGCAGCCGCTGCCCAACCGGTCGAACCGGAGACAAGGGTTGAGGCCGAAGCTGAAGCACCCGTCCCCAGCCCCTCTCCGGCTGCGCCGGCGCCGGCCGATCAGGCGGCAGCCCAAATGTCAGAGCAGGCCGCCGTGACCGCTGCCGAAGAAGCGAGCCCGGCCGAACCGGCGCCGGCCCCATCCCCGGCAGCAGAAGTGGCTGAAGAAGCGGCCGAGGCCCCGGCCGCCGACGTTACCACCGCCGAGTCGGCGACCGCGCAAGAAGAGTCTCAGTCGTTGGCGCTCGAAATGACGGCTGAGGCAAGTCAGGGGCCAACAGATCAGTTCCAGGCCGCTAAGGTTGCGCCAGAGACTTCAACTCCCGCTTCGCTTCCGCCGGCCGCCACGGCAATATCGACAGCGACTCCTCTGCCCACACCCAGCGAGGCCGTCGCCCTGACCGGGCCGGAACCAACCGCCGCGGCTAGCCCGGCCCCTGCCTCTCCGGCCACGGAGACTGCCGCGCCGGGTACCCTGCCCTGGCTGATTGGCGGCCTGGCGGGTCTCCTGGTTATTGCCGGGTTGGTTTATCTCTTCGCCAGACAAAAGCGATAGGAGATTGCCCGAAACAACCCGGCTGGCTCAACCCTTTTTTGGTCAGCCAGCCCTTCTCCTTTCGTTGACTTTTACCGGAAAAAGATTAAAATTGTCACTGTAAGTCCTCAGTTTTCCACAGGAGTTAACATCCAGCCGTGGGCGGCACTTCGAAGGACAAAAATAGGGAATTTTGGGGAGTAGCCCCCAATCCCCCCGACCTGCGGCGCAATTTTCAAGGGATCAGCATGTCAACGCCCCACATATTGGTGGTCAACAACGACGAAGGTTTTGGCTTTATGCTCAAAGAAGGCCTCAATAATACGGGCCAGTTCAAAGCCAGTCTGCTTCACACCGGTAGTGATGCTTTACAAGCCGTCGTCGAAAATTCTTACGATTTGGTGATTGTCGATATCGCTATCACCGATATGCATCCGGGCAAACTCATCCAGGGTATTCGCCACGCCAAAAAAGAGACCAAGGTCATGATGACCCCGCTGATGGGGCGCGACTTACCCCGCCAGTTTAAGGAGTTGAGCCTTGATGGGATTTTGCCGAAACCTTTCTTTGTCGGCGATCTACCCGATCTTATCAACAAAGCTTTAGGCCGAATTCCGCCGCCTATGGCCGAGCCGGTGGCAGAAGAAGCGGAGGTTGAAGAACCTGAAGTTGTTGACGTTGAGACCACCCCTTCGGTACCTCCGGCCCCTGTGCCTCCGATGTCGATAGCCGAACGTCGAACTGTGCCCATTTTGACTTTGCCTACAGTTTCGCACGACACCACTCGTTTTTTGCGCGCGAATGAGACCGAAATTTTGCGGCTGTTGAGCGACCTTAATCGCGAGGTACGGGCCGAAGCAATTTTGTTGATTGCTGGCACCAATTTGATTGCCCAAGCGGGGATGGTTAGCCGGGAAAAAGGTGAAGAACTGACCGCCTTAGTGGCGCAAAGCTCGGAAGCGGCGGCCCAAGCGGCTCGCTTCTTGGGAGAGCGAGCCGGGCGCTTTACGCAAAGCCTGCATGAAGGCGACTCCTACCGGCTCTACACCCTGACTCTGGCCGATGGAATTCTGCTCTCGTTGGCACTGAGTACCAACGTGCCTTTAGGCATGATCCGGCATCAGTGCCGCCAGATTGCGGAAAAGATGGAGAAGTACATCATTTAGGCGAACGGGCTTGAAAGCCTCCGATCACTGCTTTTCCGTGACTTACGGCCGCAGCCGTGCTCGCGCGCTGGCGCAGCGCGGACACTCTTTGCCCTCATAGTCCCGCCCGCAGGTATAACACGATTTAACTCCTTTTGTCAGGTCACGGTCGATCGGGGCTACAATCAGCACCACTTCCGAGGCCGTATGTTGAGCCAGCCACTCTAAGACATTCTTATCATCGACCATGGGACCGCTTGGGCCATCGCTGAGAACGCCACGCAGAACTCTGGCTCCCACTTCCAACCCCTCTTTGGCTAGCCGCCGGGCATCGCTTTTGGTAACGGACACGTTGAACTCCTCGTTGTTAACAACCAGCTACTCGTAACTGTTTTACGCCTCAGCCGACTGAACCTTCTGAACCAGGGCATAAATCTTTCGTTTGGGCCAGCCACTGTCTGCCTTAACCTGCTGCACAGCATCTTTAGCCGAAAGTCCGGCGGCCATAGCCTGAGCTAGCGCTGCTTCGAGCTTCGCTTCACTCCACACCGTCTCCGGCGCGGTGGCCCCACCGATGACCAGCGTAAATTCACCGCGCGGCTCGCGCTCGGTCCATTCTTGGAGGGCTCCGGCCAGATCACCGCGCCAGACCTCCTCGTGGAGTTTAGTCATTTCTCGGCAAACAGCAACTGACCGGACCGGGCCAAAAATTTCAACCAGATCAGCCAAAGCCTGCCGCAGGCGGTGGGGCGACTCAAAGACGATGAGGGTAGCGGTCTGAGCCGCCAAATCCGACAGAAAGCTGCGGCGATCGGTCGCTTTGCGGGGCAGGAAACCGGCAAAGAGAAAGGGGTGGGGTGGCAGCCCACTGGCCACCAGCGCGGTCGTAATTGCACTTGGGCCGGGCAGCGACACAACCGCATGGCCGTATTCGAGGGCGGCCTGGACCAGTTCAAAGCCCGGATCGGACAGCAGAGGCGTGCCGGCTTCAGAAATGAGCGCCACATCGTCCTCGGCCAAGGCCTGCAAGATCTGCCCGGTTTGGCCGGCACCACTATGCTCGTGGTAGCTGATCAGCCGGCCCTTAAGCTCGAAATGGCTCAACAAGCGCCGGGCCGTGCGGGTGTCCTCAGCCGCAATCACATTGACCTCGCGCAAAACCCGCAACGCCCGAAGGGTGATGTCTTCTAAATTGCCTAAGGGGGTGGGGACAAGGTAGAGGGTGCTCATAGGAAAAGGAAGAAAGGGTGTAGGGCTGGAGGAATGGAGGGTTGGAGGGTTGGACTATCCAGCCCTCCATTCCTCCATTCCTCTAAGCCTCTAAGCCGACTGCACGGCTTATTCATAAAGTTCAGTGAGCGCTTGCTTCAGCGCTTGAACCAACTCTAGATCCTGCTCCGGCAGCACGGTGCGCGGATCGAGCAGCAAGCGATCCGCTTCGATCCGGGCCACAACCGGCGGCTGCCGGTCGGAGCGGCGCAGCGCCGCAGCCAGGCGAGCGGCGGAAGGGACATGGATGGCCAGGGCTTTAGTCGGCAAAGTTTGGCCGGGCAAACTGCCGCCGCCCACCGTGGAGCAGCTATCAACCACGCGCGTGGAGAGCCCCTTCAGTCGAGGCTCATCTTGTAACGCCTTCTGCCACCGCCGAGCCCGCCGGGCTAGAGTAGCGGGCTCGGCGGCAATCATCTGCCAAACCGGGATCTCCGCGGTGGGTTTGTCTTCCAGGTAAGCCAGCAACGTGGCTTGCAGGGCCGCCAGGGTCATCTTATCGACGCGTAAGGCCCGGGTGAGCGGGTGCTTCTTAATCTTGTTGATCAGGGTAGCCCGGCCCAAAATGAGGCCGGCCTGGGGTCCACCCAATAGTTTGTCACCGCTGGCCGTCACGAGATCGACCCCGGCCGCCAGGCTTTCTTGAATCGTCGGCTCGTGGGCCAGACCAAAGGGCGCGGTATCGAGCAAGGTCCCGGAGCCCAAATCTTCCATCAGTGGCACGCCGCACCGCCGCGCCAGATCCGCCAACTCGGCCAGGGAAGGATGAGCGGTAAAGCCCGAAATCTGGTAGTTGCTGTAGTGAACACTGAGAATCATGCCCAGAGTCTCCGGCTTAACGGCTTGTTCAAAGTCGCGCAGGTAGGTGCGATTGGTGGTACCGACCTCGACCAGCCGGGCGCCGGATTGGGCCATGATGTCGGGGATGCGGAAACCGCCACCAATCTCAATCAGTTGGCCGCGGCTAATGAGCACGTCCCGGCCTTGAGTCAAGGCCATGAGGGTCAGCATCACCGCAGCCGCGTTATTATTAACCACGAGTGCGGCTTCGGCCCCGGTTAGCCGGCAGAGGAGGTCGGCGGCGTGAACGTAGCGTGAGCCTCGTTGCCCCTCCTCCAGATCATACTCCAAGTTTGAGTAGGCAGCCGCGGCCTGGACCATCGCCAGCCGGGCGCGCTGGCTGAGCAAAGCCCGGCCTAAATTGGTGTGGATAATGACGCCGGTCGCGTTGATCACCGACAGAAGCGTAGGTCGAGTATTCAACGTCACCCGGTTGATAATCGCTTCGCTTAAATGGGTGGCCGCGCCGCTATGACCGCTCAAAATATGGCGGCGAACTTGCTCCAGTTCAGCTCGAGCGGCCTCAAGGACGACCTGATGGCCATGCCGAGCCGATAACTGGCTAAGCTCTGGCGTCTGGAGCAGTTTGTTGACGCTCGGCAGGTTGCGCAGTTCAGTTTTTGTCATTAGTCTCGGGTGAGAAAGAACATTTCAATAAAGACAAAAATGCCGACCAGCACCACCGCAATGGCCCAATTTAAGGCTCGGACAAGCTGAAGATAGGCCAGCAGTGCTCCGATCAAGCCCACCCAGCTACTCTGGCGCAGTAACCGCGTTTTGTCGCGCTGAAGCCGCTCTGGTTTACTGAAGCGATGATTCAAATAAGCGGCTACCGGTACTGCAGCCGTGCTTAAACCGACAAACACGACCCCGAAGAAAAGTAGTTGCGGGGCGGCAAACACGGTATTAGGGTTAGGCCAGACATAAGTCAGCAGGTAGTATAGCAAGCTAAAGCTGATCATCGAAATGAGGATGGCGAGGAAGACCCACCAGCGCAAACGAACTTCTTTGAGTGATTGCAGTGATATTCTCTGAATTTCCATCTTAACTTAAGCCTGTCATAGTCAAGCAATCGTTGTTCCAAAAATTTATACACATAGTTATCATTTTAAAAAAGATTCATGTAGTATTCTATAGTAGAGGCTGTTAATATGTGGACAACGATATGTTTGAGAGTTCGACCTACTATATCTAGTAGAAGCTCTTTTTGGCAAATCCTGTATATTGAATGGCGCGAAAAAGGAGGCTGTGGAGAGTTTTTGGGAGAAAATCGAACAAGTTCTAATAGGTAAAGCTCCAAATCTTTGTCAAATTCCTCTTTACAGCGACCAAACCATATGTTGTGTAAACTCTAGTTTACAACCCAGATATAGTACTCGTCAACTTACCATAAAAAAAACAACCTTAAAAAATTTTTGATTTATCCCCAGTTTACTCTATTTATCCACAGTAATAGGCTAGTTATCCACAAATTTGAAGTCAGCGGTGTTTCCGGGCTTCAATCTGGGATAACTTAATCTACCGTTCGTGAAAATAAGGTCTGTTGAATCATATGTCAATTTATCCCCAGGTTGGGCCAGTTATCCACAGAAATGAGCCAGTTATCCACATTAGGGCCGGCTCGTTTAAATTTTTGGGGTAAAACAAAAATGCGCCCAATACGGAAGTATTGAGCGTATTAAAAAGCTCGTGTGATTTTTTGCGGCTGTACGACTACTACAAGGAGCCCAAGTAACTCACCAGTTGGTCCAACTGATCCGGCGGAATTGTTTGCTCGTAGGTAGGCGGCATAGCCGGGACAAAGTCTGGCACAACATAAGCGTTCGGATTGACGATCGACTCGTGGATGTATTCCTCAGCGCTGGTGGCTGTGCCGGTGTAGTCTGCCGCTGCAATCCGATCGGCCGCTCTGGTGCCGACACCGGCCAGGCTGGGACCAACCAGGACTTTGTCTGGCTCAAGCGAGTGACAGGCCACACAGCCGTTGGCTGTGAAAATTTGCTGACCATCGCCGCCCCCGGTGCTACCGGCTGCACTAGCCTGTGTCTCGGCCGAGGTTTCCGCCGAAGTTTCGGCCGAAGTTTCGGTTGAAGACTCGGTCGAAGTTTCAGCCGAAGTCTCAGCGGCAGCGCTGCTCTCGCTGGCTGCTGCGGTCGCTTGTTGCTGGGCTTGGAAGAGCCGTTCTAAGGCGGCATCGCGAGGGGTAGGGGTGGGAACGACCGCCATAGCCGGGTTACCGCAGGCGGTCAAAGTTAAGGAAAAGATTATCACCATGAGGAGGCCCATGGATTTGATGAAGTGCATGTCTTTACTCCTTCTCCGCAGTAAATCGAAAAAAAATTCACAAGGGGAATTTACTTCATTTTAAGCATTAGTCAATAAAAGACCTCCAAGATATATTGGTCACCGGGTTTAGGCGGCCTGAATCTTGGAGGTCTATGCCCCGCAAGAGATCAGTTGTTCCGCGCGCAGCGAAAGCCAATGGTCGGGTAGCCGTAATCTTCCACTTGATGGCGACGGTTGGCGGTTCTGGCCTCCTCAATTGGGTCAGAAAAAGCCCCACCGCGAACCACCCGGCCGACTCCCTCGCCTCGACGGTGGGATGGGCCCATGGGGTTGGTATCGTCGGCGACACTATAGTAGTCCACTTTATACCAATCAAAGACCCATTCGCTGACGTTGCCGCCCATATCGAGAACGCCAAACGGAGAGACATCCTCCGGAAAACTACCAACCGCGACCGGCCCCGCCTGTGTGGTTGGCCCGGCATTGATTTCGGCCTGACCGGCCTCGTTTCCCCAAGGCCACAAGAGCTTGGCGCTTTTGTCTATATTCCAACCGGCCACCAACTCCCATTCCGCTTCGGTAGGCAGCCGTTTGCCTCGCCACTGGCAGTAGTTGTTGGCCTCCTCCCAGGTGAGGTTGACGATGGGGTAGTTATCAAAGGCGGGGTTATTGAGATAGTGCGGCTCATTAAGGATCCCGTCGCTGGTGGGTGCGGCGCAGGCCTCTGCCGCCACGCAGACCCAATATTGGCCAATAGTTACTTCAGTCCGGTCAATCTCAAAGGCGAAGAGATTGACTTTGTGCGCGGGCTCCTCATCCGGTTCCCCTAATCCGGGCGGGCTGCCCATCGTGTATGAGCTGGCTGGAATAGGGATCATTTCTTCTAACACCGGCTCGACGGCGGTAGTCTCCGCCGGGGTAAACTCGGCCGGCGTGGCTACCGGCGCGGAGAACTGCCAGACCAGGGTGTCCAGCGGGCGCCGGACCCAACCGCGTTGACCATCCCAGATGTTAACCTCCAGCCAGGACCAATCTTCGCTCCGACCCGTAATCTCAAGGCTCCGGCCGGCCGCATACCGAGCCAACAAGGGGGCTGCATCTTCGGGGGCCGCTCGGACCTCCGACACTTCGCCCTGCGGGACCAAGAGCTGGGTTGAAGCGTTGGTGCGCAAATAGAAAAATGCGCCGGAGATGAAGATGACCACCATGAGCGGAATAGCGAAACAGCCGATAGCCATCTGGGTTGTGGGGCGAGATGCGTACGGGCGTTTGGGAGTGGATTGTGCGGTCATAAGCGGACTTCTACCTTTAAGCTTGCTTTAGCGGTAGAAGCGGAATAATGTCGGGCTCGGTGTTCCAACGCAGCGGCGCGGGCAACCCTTCCAACTCCATTCGAGTCTGGCAGACATCGATACAATCACCGCACAGAATGCACTGCCCAAAGCCGCCATTCATCGAGTCCTTAAAATCCATCTCCCTAGGTGAGAGATCCATCGGGCAGACTTGTGTGCAGAGACCACATTCTACACAGGCTCGGCCGGAGTCGAAGGTGACGCGCAGTGAGTTTTTCTGGGTTACGACGGTCAGGTACATGCCAAAAGGGCATAAGCTCTGGCAGAACTTAAAGCCCATTTTATGCAGGATAACAAAGCCGATGAGGACCAGGCCCCCAAAGCCGGCCCAAGCCAGACCGAAATACGGATGGCCCGGGGTGATCAGGACGGCCAGATCAATGCCCCAATTCATCACCACCAGCGTCGCTATCGAGGCAAACGTCAGGTTAGCGACAGCCAGAAGCAAGGCCCGCTGTTTATGGCGGCGCAGCCAGTGGTTAAGAATAAGCCCCAGCCGGTTGAGCAGTCCCCATGGGCAGATCCAGCCGCACAGCAGCCGGCCGACAAAATAGTTTTCGAAAAAGTTAATAAAGTAGATGCCAAGCCACAGCACCACCACGGCCTGCAAGGCAATCATCATTGAGACTTCATGGCCTAACAACCAATACTGGTCATTGGCAAAGTCCAATTTGAGCCAACGCATGTACGGGACGATTACAAAAGAGATAACGATGAGGGCCTGCCCGATCCAGCGAAATTTGGTATAAGTGGTGACCGGCACTACGTGCGCTAGCCGGATCTGGGGGATTTTGGTCGATTTGAACTGCGGATAATCAAAAAAGGTGGGTTTTGCCATAGGTTACTCGGAAAGAATTTGTGTTGACTCCAGTATAATGAAAACTTGGGCGAGTTCTTCAGCCAGATGAACAGTTTGAAGCATGGCTAGCTGATTAGGCTTTGGCCTGGTCAAGTGACCAGGGGTATTCAACAACAGCCCCGAAAGGCCTTTGAGGTCTTTTGGGGCTGTTCAGCTTATACAGCCGGTGGTCCCATCCAAATCGCGGTGACGGTTAGGCCGGCGATGATAATAATCGCCACCACCACGACTCCCACCATTATGAGGGCAATGTTGTTTGGGCCGTCGTCGTCTTGTCTTGGTGGCTCCATTCGTCAACCTCTTCCTCTACTTGTCCTTGGCCAAAACGGCGGCGCCGGACGATAAGTAGAATTATGCCTAGCAGGGTCAGCCCGCCAAAAATATTCCTGGCCCAGCGCACGGCCTGGAAGCCGGCTTCAAACTCGGCCATCAGGCTTTGCTTGTTCCCGGCACTGATGCCCGTTACTTCGAGCAGCGTGGGACTCGAGCCGGGCTGCCACTGACCTTGTACCAGCACCGCATCGCCTACTTTAAAACCGGTCAGTTCCCGGTCACCAACGAGGACACTGTGGGGTTCATCGCGAATGATATATTCGGGGTTAGAACTGGGTACAACGATGACTTGCCCGTCAGTCAGATCTACGATGAAACTGGGGAAGAACTGACCAAACTCTTCCTGGAAACGCACTTCTCGCCCCTCGGCCGGCCGTTCCCGATAGACGATCAAGCCATCGGCCGGCTGGTGATCGCAGAGCGAAGGGGAGGTCAGTTGGCAGGTTGCTTCAGAAATTACGCCCCGAACCAGAACCGTCTCCTCGGCGGCCAAGCCGGCCATATCGGCGGCTTGAGTGACCTCGGCAATATTCTGATAGTCGGCAAAGCGACTTTGGACCTGGCTGTAAGCCATCTGGCTGGCCAGGAAAAAAAACAACATCAGCGGCGTCAACAGGATCAGCGATCCGGTCAGCCAGCCGCTGTTTTGCAAAGCTTTGAACATAATAGTGACCGCCTCAATCCTCGTCGCTGCCGTCCGGCGAGACGGGGGCCCGAGAAAAGATATAGATTAACCAACCCATTCCTAGCGTGCCAACCAGCGCAATCATGACCATCAGTACCACCACCCAAATTGGCACGCCATTCAGGACCTGCTGCAAGGGCGTGACCAGGTCAACATCGTTGACATTCTTGATGGTCGAATAGCTGGCGATGGCCGTCAGGGCCACCAGCACGGGCAGAATTTCAATCAGGGTCTTGATCGGCCACTTTTTTTTCTGGGGCTTAGTATTCATACTCATAGGTCCAATTTTCCACGTCCGCGCCAACGTACTCGGCCTTGGCCCAGGCTAGCCACATCCAAACCAGCCAGATCACCATGACCGGGATCATAACCAAAACAGAAATGCTGATGAGCCAAACCAGACCGGAGTTGACCGTCGGGTCGGCGTTGGCTGTCATTTGAGTGTAGGTATCGATGAAATACTGGTGGGTGGTAATGGCGCTGAGGACGATCATAAGCGGGACGGTCGTGATGCCCACCACGCCCCAGCCGATAATCTGCTTGGTCGTCAGGCCCAGCACCTGCTGCCGGTATTCAGGGTCAAACTTGCGGCTGGACTGCTCGACCGGCTTTTCGCCGCGAACAATCCAGATCATGAACGCAACGACGAAGTAGAGCGAAAACAAAATCACCAAAGTCGACTTAATGGCGGTATAGTGGGTCTCGATCATGCCGCCGAGTGCCGTGCCCTCCACCATGCCGGCAACCATCGCCAGAAACAGCGGCGCGTGCCAGGGGCCAAACGCTAGCGACGAAATTGGCCAGAACTGATTTTTCAGAAATCTTAGAACTATCATCTGCTTCTCCCTTTCTTGTCTGAAGACTGGCGCCAGACCAGTCGCGGTAGATGCCCTAGAGACTAAAATTTAAAGATTCGGAGTGAATTCCCAACGACAAGCGCGCTGCTCAAGACCATTGCCCCGGCGGCCAGAACCGGGTGCAGCCAGCCGGTCATCGCCAGGGCGACGCCGCTAACGTTGTAGGCAAAGGCCCAGGTTAAGTTCCAACCGATGGTCCGATACGTGCGTCGAGCCAGAGCCGTAACCCAGGTGACTTGAGTCAGGTCGCTGCCCAGCAGGCTGATGTCGGCCGCCTCGCGGGTGACGTCGGTGCCACAGCCGAGAGCTACCCCCACACTGGCTCGGGCCAATGCGGGCGCATCGTTTAACCCATCGCCGACCATCGCCACTGGCCCTTCAGCTTCGGCCGTTTCAATGACTTGCACCTTTTCATGCGGCAGCAGTTCGCTCTGGACCGCAACTCCCAACTGCTCACTGAGGGCGAGAGCGGCCGCCCGGCTATCGCCGGTGAGCACTTGGGCGATCAACTTCTGGCGCTGCATCTCGGCCAGGGCCGGGCGAGCGGTAGGCCGCACTGTTTCGGCCAGTCCCAACAAGCCCCGAACTTGGCCATCCCAACCGATATGGACCACAGTCAGGCCCGCTTCTTCCAGCCGCGAGCGCGCCTGCTTGAGCGAGGCCGGTAGTTGAAGACCTTGCTTTGCAACCAGGCGCCAACTGCCGACAAACACGGACCGGCCCTCTACTTCACCGCTGACGCCCAGGCCCGGCAGCGCTTTGAACTTATCGATCGTGAGTTGGCCAAGCTCTTTCGCAGCGGCGGCTGCCCGGATGGCTTGGGCCAGAGGGTGTTCGGAGCCGTGTTCCAACGAGGCGGCGACTTGCAGCAACTGTTCGGCGGTCGGGCCACCGGCTACCCCGATCGTTTCTCTCAGCGTGGAGCAACCCGTGGTCAGGGTGCCGGTCTTATCCAGAAAAACACGGCGAACGTGGGACAACTTTTCCAGCGTCAGGCTGTCGCGAATGAGGACCCCTTTTTGGGCGGCCCGGCCCAGCGCGGCCCAGATCGAGAGCGGCGTTGAGACACCCAGGGCGCAAGGACAGGCAATCAACAGCACCGACAGGGCGATCATCAAACCCTGCTCCAAGCCAGCTTGCCAGCTCCAGTACAAGAACGTGGCGGTGGCCAGGGCGATGACGGTCGGGGTGAAGTAGCCGGCCACCCGGTCGGCCAACTGCTCAATCGGGGCACGTTTGAGCCGAGCTTCTTCCAGAAGCCGGACCAATTTGCCCATCACCCGCTCGTCGCCCACTTCGGTGGCTTCAATTTCAAAACTGCCATCGAGGTTAATCGTACCGGCGTAGACCGGGTGGTCAGGCCCTTTGTAGGCGGGTTTCGACTCGCCCGTAATCGCCGCTTCTTCCACGCTGCCTTCGCCGCTGATGACTCGTCCGTCCACGGCAAAGTTTTCGCCGGGCCGGACCCGGACGCGGTCGCCGACGCGCAGCTGCTCGATGGGGACGCGGCGTTCCATCCCGGCGGGGGTGATCAGACTGGCTTCTGCCGGAGCCCGGGCCAGTAACTTGTCCAGGGCTTTGTTCCCTTCCACCTGGGTCTGGGCATCGAGCCAGCGGCCCAACGTGACCAGCAGGAGGGTCATGGTGGCGGTCTCAAAGTAGATGTGACCGTTGCCAGTGAAGGTCGCGTACACCGACAGCCCGTAGGCGGCCAGACTGCCCACGGCGATAAGGGCACTGGTGGTCAGGCGCCGGTAGACTTGCCAGGTGAAGACCGCATCCTCCAAAATGGGCAGGGCCAGCATCAAAACGGCCGGGGTGGCAAACAACATAGCGATGGCCTGCAGAATAGAGCGCACGCTCTCGCCCGCCGAACCCCAGTCGGCAAAGAAAAAGTCCGAGTAAAGGGCCAGACTGAGAGCCATCACCATCATCGCCAGAAAAGCGTTGAGCATGAGCCGGGAGAGGGTGTTCGAGGCAACCTCGGCCGGGTCGCCGTTGATAATGCCCCGGCAGCAGGGCGATTTTAGATCCAGGCCGGCGCGGCCCATCGCTTGGTGCAGGTCGATGCCTTGGGCCAGATCGGGGGCCACGATCTCGTAGATGTGGCGGCAGCCGTAGCAGCAAAAGGTTACGGCCTGATCGTTGATGGTTTCGGTGATCTGGCGTTTGGCCGGCAAGCCACAGAGGGCGCAGTGGGTCTCCGCTTTCGGGGTGGCGGCCAGGGACGGGAGATTGGCAGCTAAGGGGAGGGGAGCCTGAGGGGTTGAGCTTTGGTAATTCTTCATTGTTAATTGACCATTGTCCCCGCGACCTACCACAGCACTACCCCTCCGATCGCGGTGTGCGGGATCTGGCCGAAGAGGGCCAAACCGCGCAGCGTCAGTTGCACTCCAACCAGGACGACCAGAATCGCGGCCAAATGGTAGAGGTAGCTGCGCAGCCGCAGTCCCATTAAGGCGGCCGAGAAGCTAAAAGCCAGCATCGTGATTAACGTCCCCAAGCCAAAGACCAGCATCACCCCGGCCGCCTTAAACGGGTCGCCGGTTACGGCGGCCAGCATCAGCATCGCGTAGACGGCGCCGCAAGGCAGCAGGCCGTTGGCCAGGCCCAGACTAAAAGGGGCCGCCGGGTGACTGGAACTTAGCCAGCGCTGGATCCAGCGACTGACGGTTCGAGTCGGGGTCAATCTGGCCAGCCAACGTTGGAAGGGGAGGACGTGAACCAGGCTTAAGCCCATCACCACGATTAAGACGCCTAACAAGATAGAAAAAAGACCCTGCCAACTTTGCATAGTCTTGGCGGCCAGCGAGCCCAAGCCACCGACCAGTAAGCCGAGCAGGGCATAACTGGTTAGGCGGCCTAATTGGTAGCTGACCAGCGGCGTCGAAACCTCCTGGCCGCTGCAGCGTCGCCGCATCACAAAAGCGCTCACCAGAGGGCCGCACATTCCCACGCAGTGGCTGATCCCGGTCAGCAAGCCGGCCCCCAACAACATCAGAAAACCGGTCCCGGACGTGGCTAGGTGCTCGGGTGAGCAGATGCTGGCCGTATCGGCGATGTTGAGCACTGCCCAGGTTGCCTGCTCTTGAGCCGGCCAGACAGCTTGCTGACCACAGGCCGAAAGCCCCACAACCAGCAAACCTAGCCCCAACCAGGCTGCCCACCGCTCTTTTTTTAGTTTGGCTAAGTTGGACAAAGTTAACACTGAGATTCGCCCCGAGAGCCACAGTTCAACCAGTAACTCTTTTCCGGCGGGGATTTGGGGATGAACTTTTGAGAAAAAATCTCCGCATCTCCTCCTCCCCGCTAGAAAAGTTTAGTTCTTAATAGATCTGCTGACTGCTTACCAGAAGAGAAAGTCTAGCCAGGCTAGAATTCTGACAAACCGGCATACAAATAGACCAGGGCCCAGATGATAAAGGTGGCCCAACCGGCCAGAATCCACATTGGTAAGTCATGGCCTTGATAAACTTTTTTGGGATCCCCAAAGTCTGCGTCCCAGTGTTCGGTGGGCACTTCATGGGGGAAGAGCGCCCCTTTGATAAACTTAGGATTGTATTCCGAAGCGGAGCCATTACCCGATTGGGCTTCGACGGGATTACTGGTTTGTTCACTCATCAGCAAACTCTCCCTGTGTTAGTATAGTTTATTGAGCCGTTCCAGCCGTTCGTACTCTTCTTCTTGCAGCAGCATATCGCGCTTGGGGGCTTCGATGTTTTTGTAGTGACCGCCGGCCCAGGCCCAACCGGCCAAAAGCAGAAAGCCGGCGCTGATGAAGAAGTAGGGTAGCACTGTCGCCGTAACAATCCCGGGCAAGACCCCGGTGGTTGAAGCAGCCACAAACTCGTACAGCTTAAACATAAAGGTCAGGCCCGCCGCGGCTACGGCCATCGCCACGACCATCACCGAGACAAATCTGCCATCTTGAAACCGATTCTTTTTCATCGTTACCTCCGGCCTCTACTGTTGTTCCACGTTGCTGCCCAACCACTGCATGTAAGTGATCATGGCAATGCCCTTTTTGTTCGGTTGCTGACCGTCAAAGAACCAGGTGTAGCGCGGCATCACCGAGGTGGGGGCCACAGTGCGCGGGTTGTAAAAGTGAGCCACGTGCCAGTCGTTGGAACGATAACCTGACTGGCGAGATAGATCCGGACCGACGCGGCGGGTGCCCATCAACTGCGGCATCATCAGTTCATGCTGCTGCTCGGCCGCGGTCGAGACCGGCCCAAAGCGGACATCTTCGTTGGCCACCGGCCGGACTTGCTGCGAGTGGCAGTGCCAGCAGGCCTCTGCGATGTAGATATTGCGGCCCAGGTTCAAAGCTTCCCGGTAGTTTTCCGAAGTCGGGCCGCCGGGAAAATAGCGCTCAAACTGTTCGGGGTATTGGCGGGCCAGAGCCGTGAAGTAGGGGCTGACGTCCTGCGAGATCTCATCCAGCGAGGTGTAGGGTAAGTCGCTAATCGCGTTGACGGTAACAACGCCTGAGACCACAAAGGCCAACACAAAGAAACCTATGCCTGCCACCAAGAAGATAAACTGAAACTTTTCAATTGACTTTTCCATCGTCTTAGCTCCTTAGTTTACTGAACCGGGCTGGGGACTGCCGCGCCGAGGCCGGCTTCTTCAACTTCGGGTGTGATGGCGGTCATGATCATGTTGAAGATAAAGAGCAGAACGCCAGCAAACATCAGCAAACCGGTGGCCGTGCGGAAGAGCCAAATCAGGCGCACCGACTCCAACATAACTTCCCACGGGGCCAGGCCTTTCCACAAGAAGCCTTCAACCAGGCCGGCGCCGGTCAGCGAAATGAACATCGAAGCCAAGCCGATGGTACACATCCAGAAGACGCTTTCGTGCAAAGCTGGCGCCCACCAGTTTTTGCGGCCCAGGACGCGAGGCCACAGGTCGGTGGTGATACCAATTAGCCAGAAGCCGAAGGTCCCGAACATAATCAAGTGCGCGTGACCCACCACCCAGTCGGTAAAGTGAACAAACTCCTGGGCCCAGAACTGGACGTGAACCGCGCACTGGATGCAGGTGATGACATAGAAGACCATCCCGGTGTAGAACCAGCGAACCGGCATATTGGTGACCGGGGCTAACTCGCGGCCGCGCAGGGTCATGAAAAAGTTGATGAAGACGGTTACCACCATGATTTCGATGGCCACGGTCGAGACCACGGCCCCAAACTGAGCGAACATCGGAATGGTGCTGTAGATGAAGTGATGCACGCCTTGCAGCGGATAAAAGAAGGCCAGCCCCCAGAAACCCAAGAGCGAGACGGCGTGGCTCCAAATCGGTTTTTTCAGCAGCGAAGGAACAAAGTAGTACATCATGCCCCAGCCCAAAGGTGTCACCAGCAGACCAACCAGGTCATGGATGTAGAGGCCCACGAAGGTCGCTCCGCCGGCGCCGGGGATGAATTCCGGCAAGTAGTTGCCCATGCCGTAGGTCAAGATCACCCAAATGAAGGCGACCGAGAAGTACCAGAGGCTGACGTACATTGGCTGCTTGCTGCCAAACTGGAAGATAGGAGTTAGGAACTGGATGGCGATTAGGGTCAGACCGACCATAACCAATTCATCGATGGGGAATAACCAGCTCCCATTGGGACTGAAGGCGTTCGGCGTTTCACCCCACTCCACCGCTTGCGCATGCCCTAACAAGATACCCACGACAGCCCATAAAACAATAAACAAGTACACCCAGAAAATCAGCCAGCCTAGCAGATCGCTCAAAACCGGGCGCTTGGTCAGGCGAGGCACCACCCAGTAAAGGCCGCCCAGAAAGACGTTGACGATAAAACCGTAGGCCACGCCATTGGTATGGACCATGCGGATTTTACCGGCCGAGAGCAGTTCGATGCCCTCGAGGGGGTACATATTGTTAAGCTGCAGCGAGTAAAGTACCCCGCCCAACATGGATACAACGAGAAAGACAAAACCGACAATGATGTGTCCCCGCACCAGTCCGATGTTGATGAAGGGCCGATTTGAAGTCTGAATAGCTACGCTCATAGATTTCTCCTTTCTCTTCTCTCTACTGTTGTTCGGCTAAATAAGTGGCCAGAGCGTCTATCTGCTCAGGCGATAAGCGTTCAGCATAGTACAACGGCATAACCCCTTCAGGGCAGGGACCGGCCGGGCAATTTTCAGCGATGACAGCGTTGGGCTCCATCACCGATTGTGCAATCTCATCCGCACTCAGCCGCGCCCCGATGTCATTGAGGCTAGGTCCAACACCCCCGGTGGCCCCGACGACGTCCAATTGGTGACAGCCCGTGCAGCCGGCGCTGGTGAAGATATCTTCGCCGGTTTCACCTTGAACCATCACCGGCTCGGGGGCAGCCTGAATCGGCTGGGGAGCTACCCAACCGCCTTCTCTAAAACTCTTCATATAGCCAATGACGTCAGCCAGCTCCTGGTCGGTGATGAGTGGAAAGGCCGGCATCGAGGAGCCGGGCAGGCCGTTTCGGATGGTGATTTCCAAGCTGGCATCTGACGGAAAAGGCCCGGGTTCGCTGAAGTGGAAGAATTTATAGGGACCATTGACAAAATTTCGAGGTTTAGGGTTGAGAAATTCAGAGGCCGCGCCGTTGCCCAGCCCTTCTGTACCGTGGCAGCCGACGCAGTATGTTTCATAGACGCGTTGCCCGTTGCTCCGGTCATCCCTACTAAAAACGTAGCCCCGGAAGATGTCCGGACTGACAACAACGAGAAAAACCATGACAAGTGCTAGCCCTGCTAGCCAAGAAAAAATCTTTCCAACCATATATTCCTCCTAACAGTCGTTTTGTAGTGCGGACGGCTGACACAGAAATAGCCCATTTGAATGGGCTACTAAACAAAATTGATTATTAGGCTTTAAGTGCCCTTGTTCTGGCTAAAATTAATGAATCAACTAGGTTGTTGTGGCTGGTGTTTAGCACGTGGTCTATGTCAGACGCCTCTCAGTGGAGATACGCAGCGCATCTTGGCGCAACAGTTGGTCACAGTCTGTCTGACATCATAAATTGGCATATTCAACTCTTGGGGTCATTGCATGAAATAAGATTTTTCTTCTTCTCTCTGGTACACAAAGTCACCGTAACCCCTGCAATGTCGAACTTGTCTATTTATTGTATAGGTTTAACTGGGGGATTTCTCGCCACTAACTATAACATTAAACCCTGTTGGCGTGGCTGTACAACTAACGGGTTTTTGTCCTGACCAAGTGACGGGTTTTATACCTGGTCAGTTAGCTAGTATGCCAATTAAAACTTGGACAAAACTTACTTTGTTGTTCGGCGTAGTCCTGCCGACCTGGCTTTAGGCCCTTTGAAGGGCTACTTAAAAAGAAAAAGTCATTTGAACTATCAAGATTTAAGTTCAAATGACTAGGGAGTGCGACAGTCCCAGACGGGACGACCCCAAGTAATGAAAATAGAGTGCAGAGCTTGCTCTGCTAGCAAACCAAGGTTTGCCCTCCTATTTTCAGAGGAGACTATATAGCTTCAGGAATGTAAAATTTAGTATAGAGGCGTGTTTGAGTAAATGATTTCCCTAATGGCCAGCATTTCGCGCCGGAGCTTGTCATCCTGTTCAATCTTGGAGGCAATCTTTTCCCAACCGTGCATCACCGTGGTATGGTCACGACTGCCCAAAACTTCACCGATATGAGGCAGCGAGGCCCCGGTTTCTTCACGGGCTAAATACATAGCCATATGGCGGGCCGCAGATACATCTTTGCTCCGACCGCGGCCAATCAGGACTTTCTCTTCCATGCGATAAAACTTCGCCACGGCGGTAATAATCTGCTCTACAGTTAATTCTGCCTGGCGAGAGACAATATCTTGCAGAGCGTCCTCGGCCAGGGGGAGGGTAATCGGCTGGCGCAGCATGGTTGAGTGGGCGACTACTTTGGTGAGGGCGCCTTCCAACTCTCGAATATTGTTTTGGGCTCGGCGGGCGATAAATTCCATCACCTCGTCCGGGACTGAGCAGTGTTGCGTCTCGGCTTTAAAGCGTAGAATGGCAATCCGAGTCTCCAAGTCCGGAGGCTGTATATCGGCCAACAACCCCCACTCAAATCGAGAGCGTAGCCGCTCTTCTAGCGTGGTAATCGCTTTGGGTGGTCGATCACTGGTGAGCACAATTTGGCCCCCTGACGAGTGAAGCGCGTTGAAAGTATGAAAGAACTCTTCCTGAGTACTTTCTTTCCCGGCAATGAACTGAATATCGTCCAACAGCAAAAAATCGGTGTTGCGATACTTTTCGCGGAAACTTTCGGTGGATTGAGCGCGGATGGCATTGATCAGATCGTTGGTAAAAGTCTCGGAGGTGGTGTAAATGACATTCTTGCCGGCAGAGATAGCGTAGTGAGCAATCGCCTGCAGCAAGTGAGTTTTGCCCAGCCCTACGCCTCCGTACAAGAAGAGCGGGTTGTAGGTGTCGGCTGGTCGTTCAGCCACCGCCAGAGAAGCTGCGTGGGCTAAGCGATTAGAGGCGCCGACAATGAACTGGTCAAATGTATATTTGAAGTTTAACATGAGGCGATCTTTTCCTTGACCACCGTAACCGATATGCCCGTTACCGTTTGTATAAAATGGACTATCCGGTTCGACTTCCTGCGTAGATAAAGGCAGTAACTGTTGCTCGATACTTATTTCATCCTGGGCAACCACAAAGTCGATAGCGACAGCCTGCCCAAGAATACCGGCTACAGCGCGGCTAATTGTATTGTATAACCGGTTTTCAAGCCAATCTTTCGCATACTTGTTTTTGGTACAGATGACAAGCCGTTCTTGATCCCGAGAGACGAGGCAGGTATCCCGTAGCCAGGTATCAAAAGTAGCTCGACCCATCTGTAGTTGAAGCTGGCCTAAAGCCATTTGCCAAGTTTGGTCTGTGTTGGCAATCATTGGTTAAACATTCTCCCATTTAGCAGAGGCTATTTTCTATTAAAACTCTCGGCAAAACCAAGGGGCGCTATGGTTTCGCCGAAAGATTGATTTTACAAAAAGAACTAAATTTTAATTCCTGAATATTACCTTCAACCGACACAGCAAAAGATATCCACCGAGGTTGGTGACCTCAGGAATAAGTTAATTTCTATTCTGGGTTGTTGCAAAACCTATAAGTTGCTTTAACGGCGAGGGCTAAGTTGGAGGGAGCATACAAAAAATGGCTTTGGACGTCAGCTAATAAGCTCAAAACATCTCGTCCCTACGCTCCACAGCTTACCTTAGCCGACAAAGATGTTAGTTCGACGACTGTGGAGCCGTATAAAAGCCTTTTTATTCCCTTATGGCAAAAAAGCGCGATAAGGTCACGTGGAGAGGTTAGAGATACCTGATGACGGCGAAGTTAGAGTGGCTTAGAATGAAATAGCAGATCAAGCGCTTAATTTAGCCCTCACGTTCGGAGGTGAGTAGCATTGTATCAGACCTTTGGCTGCGATTCAACCCCCTTCACCTTAAAACCGGGAGGCAAAATTTCTTTTTAAGATGGTTTATGTTAAACGCTATTAATGATGTGGATAAGATGTTGATAAACTCAATTTTTTATGGGAATAACAGAAACATACCTGTGAATAACTAAATAATGTTGATCTGGTACAGAAATGCACAGATCTGGTAAGGGTATTGAATAATATAGGTAATCAGCGGGTCAGGTCTCAAAGAAAAAAAGCCACTCCACCGTGGTGAAAATGGCTTTTCTTCTTTTGCTCAACAAGAGGATAGTATCTAACTAACCCATTTGTTAATTTAAGGCTACTTCCGGTACCGCCGCTGGTTCAGTTACTTCGCGGCGGGCATCACCGAAAGGGACGGCTGAACTTAATGCGTTCGCCAGCACCTCATCGATGGTTTCGGCCATATGAAACGTCATTTGCTCTCGCACATCTGCCGGGACATCATCCAGATCGGCTTCATTCAGCTTCGGGAAGATAACAGTTCTTAAACCGGCCCGGTGAGCCGCTAAGATTTTCTGCTTTAAACCCCCAATCGGTAAGACCTGGCCCTGCAAACTGACCTCACCCGTCATTCCCACATCGGCCCGCACCGGTCGATCCGTCAACAGCGAGACCAGAGCCGTTACCAGCGTCACCCCCGCCGAAGGACCATCTTTTGGGATAGCCCCTGCCGGCACATGCAGGTGAATATCGGCGTTATCGAACATAGCCGAGTCAATGTACAGTTCCCTGGCGTGGGAGCGGACATAGCTCAACGCAATTTGAGCGCTTTCTTTCATGACCTCACCCAACTGTCCCGTTAGCGTCAGCCGGTCTTTGCCGGGCATGCGGGTTGCTTCCACAAAGAGAACGTCTCCGCCAACCGCTGTAACGGCCAGTCCGGTGGCTACGCCGGGTCTTTCGGTCCGTAAAGCGGCCTCAAAATGGAATTTGGCCTTGCCCAGATACTCCGGCACTTGCTGAACTTCAATCAGGATCGGTTGTTGGCCATCGGTTGCCTCAGCTTTGATCTCGCCGGCGGCAATTTTTGTAGCCACTTTCCGCGCAATCCGGCCAATTTCCCGTTCAAGGTTGCGCACCCCAGCTTCCCGGGTGTAATCCCGAATGATCTTTTTCAAACTTTCCTCGTCAAATTCAATCTCGCCTGGGCGGAGGCCATTAGCTCTAAGCTGGCGTGGCACCAAATAACCTTTGGCAATTTCCACCTTTTCAAACTCGGTATAACCGTCAAGTTGGATCAATTCCATCCGATCGCGTAGAGGACCAGGAATCGTTTCTAGCGTATTGGCGGTGGCAATAAACATGACTTTGCTCAGATCAAAGTCGACATCCAGGTAATGGTCACGGAAAGCATAGTTTTGTTGCGGGTCGAGCACTTCTAACAAGGCACTGCTCGGGTCCCCGCGCCAGTCGGAGCCAATCTTATCGATTTCGTCCAGCATAAACACAGGGTTGCGCGTTTTAATCCGTTTGAGCGCCTGGATAATCCGGCCCGGCATTGCCCCAATATAGGTCCGCCGGTGCCCCCGAATTTCGGCTTCGTCGCGTACCCCACCCAGACTCATTCGGGTAAATTCTCGCCCCAATGAGCGAGCAATACTGCGCCCCAAACTGGTTTTACCAACACCCGGTGGTCCCACAAAGAGCAAGATTGACCCGCCGGCTCGATCTTGCTCTCGGCCTGCTTCGACCGAGTCGTCATCTATCTCCCGCTCTAACCGCAGCTTACGCACAGCTAAAAATTCCAGAATACGCTCTTTGACATCTTCCATGTCGTAATGGTCGGCGTTGAGGACATCCCGGGCATGGGCAATCTCCAGATTGTCTTCAGTCAAGGTTTGCCAGGGTAACTCAACCATCCAGTCCAAGTAGGTTTGGATCACCCCAAACTCCGCAGCTTGAGGCTGAAGTTTCTCCATTCGCTTCAGTTCCCGGAGAGCTTCTTTTTTAGGCTCTTCAGGCATGCCGGAATTCTCAATTTTCTCTTCATACTCACGGATAATCTGTTCGTCATCATCTTCGCCTAATTCCTTTTGAATAGCGCGAAGTTGCTGACGGAGGTAATATTCCCGTTGAGTCTTGTCCAATTCCTCTTGCGTCTCTGAGCGAATATGCTGACCAATTTCCAAGACTTCCAGCTCCCGACTCATCAGCCGGATCAAATGGGCCATCTTGTCTGGTAGGTGATCTTCGCTAAGCACCTGGATTTGATCGTCTGTACTCATCCGCAGGTTAGAAGCGATGGTGTAGACAATAATGCGCGGGTCCTCAACTTGATCCAGAAACTGAGTAACTTCGTTAGGAATTTGTGGTAAGTACTCAACAATCGCCTGCGACAGCTCAATCATTCGCCGGCGTAGGGCCTCAATTTCAACTTCTTTATCTTCCGGGACCAGATCCGTGGCCAAAGTTACTTTGGCCTTCAAAAAAGGATCGGTTTGAGTCCACTCATTTATCTTTATCCGTTCCAAACCTTGCACAATAATTTGCAGCGTCCCTTTATTAGAGGCGTCGCTACGCACTACCCGATGGATTTTGGCCACAATGCCAACCTGGTGAAGCTGATCAGGGTTAGGCTCCTCAAGTTTTGGCTCTTTGGAGGTGACCAGACCAATTAGACTACCTTCTTCAACGGCCCACTTAACAAGATCAACTGAACGTGGCACGCCAATGCTTAGAGGCAAGATCACAAACGGATAGGCAACGATACCGCGCAACGGCAGAATCGGCAGCTCATCGACGACGATGTCACGATTATCGATAGAGTGTTGTAAGTCGTCAAGCATATTAAACATGAGCATTGCTCTCCTTTGATAGATTTACCTAGTGAAACTACGGTAAGTATAACAAGATGCTATTAGATTACTGTTAGATCGAAACTTAAGGGCTAAAATCTAAGTCAATTAATCCATTTGTTCTCTGGCGCCTTACGACAGCCTATCTGACATTTGATGGGTAACTTATCCGACATTAAATCTAACCACAATAATATCGCCATCTTGCACGATATAATCTTTGCCTTCAAGTCGCATTTTGCCGACCGATTTTGCCGCAGCGGTTGAACCGGCAGCCACGAGGTCCTCATAATTGATTATCTCCGCCCGAATAAAGCCACGGGCGAGATCGCTGTGGATGGCGCCAGCGCACTCCACAGCATTTGAGCCACTACTAACTTCCCAGGCGCGTACTTCATCTTCACCGGTTGTAAAAAAGACCATCCGGCCGAGTAGATTGTAGCTCTCACGGATAATCCGGGCGATGCTGAGTTCTGTTAATCCATACTCCTCCATAAACACCGCTCGATCATCTTGACTATCGAGTTGAGCGATATCCATCTCCAGCCGCCCTTTAACGCTGGTCACGCCACTCCGCTTGTGCTGATAATCAAATTCGTACGCCTCAGCCTCGTCACCCAGGTTAAATATGATCAAAAGCGGCTTAGCACTTAAAAACTGATAGCCGCGCAACCGTTTCTCTTCGTCAGGGGTGAGATCAAAATCACGGATCGGTAGCCCTTGCTCCACATGAGGTTTGAGCCGGACAAGAATGTCGTACTCCTTTTGATCCTCCTCAAAGGTAGGCAACGCTTTACCCTTCTTCAAACTGACCGCTAGACGCTCTAACCGGTTTTCAATCTTGCTGAGATCGGATAGGGTCAGTTCGGTGTCCAGAATTTCAACATCACGCCGGGGGTCCACCCTCTCGAGCGGGTGCGGCACCTTGTTATCCTCAAAGGCGCGAACGACATGTAGCAGGGCATCATTATTGGCAATGGCATTCATCAGTTCGCCGCTTAATCCAACGCCCCGCCGGTCATCACTTCCGGCGGTGAACCCGGCAATATCAGCATACTCAACCCGAGCGTACGTGATTTTTTTGGGTCGATACATCTCGCTTAACCTGTCAACGCGTGGATCCGGCACGTCAACCACAGCCGTATTGACTTGAAATGTGCCGCCGGTGTAGGCAGCTGTCGGCGCGCGACCGCCGGTCAAAACATTAAAAACGGTGGTTTTGCCGCTGTTGGGTAGGCCAACAATTCCGATACGCATAGTTGCTCCTCTGTCGTCACCTAAAAAAATACCCACCGGGCGGCCGGTGGGCTCGACATCTTTTTTAATTGTAATCGAGACTACCAAGGAGGTCAACTCGTGTTAAGGTACCTAATCAATTCCAACGCCCTCGCTACCCTCTCCACCTTTGGCGTCGCCACCGCCGTCACTGCTCCGCCCGCCGGCTTCATAGCGCAGTGGCAGTGACTCTGCTTGTTGACCAAGATCTCCATACTCAGGCGCAACCCGAACTAAAGCCACGGTCCATAAGTACTGTCCACTTTGATCTTCCACTCCAGCAGCGTGTTTTATATTGGTAACCAGTCGGTACCGATTTTCTCCGATACGCTCGATATTTCCGTTTTTATTATCTAAAACGGCATTGTGCGCCCCAAGAGGAGGCTCGCCCTCGCGCCAGACTTTGATCTCAAATCCAAAGTCTGGCGGCAGTTGACCACTCCACTCCCATTCAAAAGTAGTTGGGCCAAAGGATGGTCTATCAAGAGAAACGGGACTGAGTAAAGTAAATCTACCTGATGGAACAGCGGGCGTAGAGGTGGGGAAAATTCTTGTAGGACTTGGTGTTGCGGTGTCTGTGGGAATGGGTACCGGGGTCGAAGTGGGCGGAGGCACCGGGGTTGAGGTAGTAGTGGGCGTCGCGGACGGGGGAATGGGTGTGATAGTGGAGGTGGACGTAGACGTACTGGTTGAAGTGGGCGTATTTGTAGCCGTTGGAATAAGGCTGATCAAGTTCCAGTAATTGTTCTGTTCGCGCCAGAGAGCTTGATAAACTTCAGGATTATCAACAATGGCCTGGAAAATGTGCTTTTGCCAGCTTTCGTCTAAATTTAGTGAGGCAGCAAAGTCAGATAAGGCCATATTCGGCCGGTTTAAACGGGTATAGGCCAACCCGCGATCGAAATAAGTGCCCGCGTTATTACCATTCATGCGAATGGCGATGTTGAAGGATTGAACGGCCTCAAAATAGTCCTTTTCTGCATATAAAACTCGCCCTTGTTGCCACTGGTCGATTTCTAGTTGCAGCTCAATAACCTTCAACTCCCACAAATCTTCAAGGGGTTTCAAGCGTTTACTCATGGCTGTAAACAGTTTATTGCTCTGCTCACTGTTTGACATTCTCGAGTCTGTATATAGACCTCGGATGACTGTTACTAGAGGTTCGGCCACTTCCGCCGGATCGGTTAAGTCCTCAAAAAGGGCAAGCTGTTGGGCCGGGGTCATTTCTTCAAAAAACATTTCTTTAGCTCTATCTTCATAGCTAGAAGCTCTGAATAGTTTGGCCAGGTTGATCAGTCGTTCTTCTGAATTGGTCGCCTGATTAAATTGATCAACAAAACTTTGAGCCGCTATCGCGTTTTGGGTTTGCTGATAGACGTAGATGCCGAAAATACAAGCCAGGAGAATGATGGTTATCCCTGTAAGAGGCAACAGAATGCGACGGGTCTTAATCGGTACTAACGTCTCGATCCAGGTCTCGTTGAAAACTTGCCGAACGATTTCACTGCTCCCTTTTAGTAGGCCATCTTCAACCCTAACCAGACCCGATAGGCGCAGTTGATTTTGGTCTGGCGACTGGTCATCTGCTTGGATGGTACTATTAGCCAATACTTGCTGGTAGAGGAGAAGTAACTTAGATCGGTGTGGATGAGAATTGAGAAAATGTTTGATCGCTTGTAGATGGGAGTCGAGTTGGGTGGGGGACAAGAACAGCGTCTCAACGAGACCATCAACCCGTTCGTCATCCAAATTTGGATCTTTTGTCTCTGCCACAGCGGAGCAAAGTTTTTGAGTTAAGTAGGGATGACCACTAGTCCAACTATAGATCCGATCCAAAGTAGTTGCTGTTAAGGGGAGAATAGTCTCTAAATATTTTTGAAGCCTCGTCACCTCTTCTCGGCTAAAATTAGTTAAGTTCAGCCTACAAACGGCTTCTAAAGTAGACGGATTACACATTTTGGCCAGTTCGGTAAAGTCGGCTTCTCCAAACAAAGCCACTACCAGACGGTCGCAGGGAGAGTTGTCCGTCCCGTGACCGTAAACAGCTTGAATCGCGTCAAGTAGTACTCTAAAAAAATCGAGCTTAATGATAACGGGCGTTATATCATCTATAAATATGACCACCCGCTTGTCTATGTTGGCGAGTACGATTTGGCACAGAAAATCTCGCAGACGTTCGTTAGGCGGCAGCGCCTCTCTTTCTGCCCACCACTCCTCTATTTCTATGGGAATTGCCAGTTGTGACTTAAGCCGATTGAGCAACCACACGTACAAGTGCTCGCTACTGAGATCAGCATCCACTCCGCTTAACTTAATTGAGGCCGATATGGCCCCGTGGGCAGCCAGTCGCTCGGAGGATTGAGCAATAAGACTAGTTTTACCCATTCCGTGGGGGCCAAAAACACAGACAAGTTTACCGGCCAAGATCGCGTTAAGTAGCGCTTCATCCACCTCTCGCTGCACATAATTAGAAGCGTTTTGAGACAGCGAGCGGCTATGGACAGAAAAGTCCATCTTATTGATAACGTTTGGGTAGTTCATAATCATGTCCCATATTCTAAGAATACCAAGTTACGGCAGAGCAACGACTTATCACTTGCAGAAAACTCGAGTGGTCTGCGCTCCACTCCCGTACGTTTTAACCGACGTGCCAACCCCGCAACCTACTGTGACAGCTTCGACCGTGTACGTGCCAGGCGGAAAGGTACCACAAACTAGAGTAGCATTATTGGGAACCACACAACTTACGCCTGTTCCGAATACGGTAAAAGTCACATTGCCGCCTGTGTTGTCATTAAAAACCGAAAGTTCGGTCGGCAAAGGTTTATGGACAAAGGGGAGATATATGCTAGATAAGGGCTTTGCTCCGACAAGTATTGAGGTCGAACCGCTTTTTGTTAAAGAGACGTTATCATCATCAATGGCCTGGACGGTAACTGTTCTGAGCTGCGTTTCACTCTCAACTCCATTAATTTCGGCCGAATAAGTGCATTCATAAAGATCGCCAGGGGAGATATCCTGTCCAGTTTGGCAGTCACCCTGATTACTTAAGTCACCGAGAACATTGTCAGTCAAGCTTTGAATTGTTACTGTATCGACGGCGGAGGTATTTTCTATTTGTAATGTGAACTCTACAGCCCCACCTGGTTCGGGTACTGAATTGAGGTTGGCCTGAACAAAAACATCGATGGAACTGTTTACATTTGTAAAATTGACCGTCGTGCTGGCGTTACCACTAACAGGCTTTTGGTCATCATCGGTGCCAGAAACAGTGACGGTATTATTATGGGATGTGCCAGCGTTCCCTGAGATAAATTGGCTAAAAGGACAGGTTATCGTCTGATTAGGAGCGATGGTTGCCGGTAACGAAAGGTTGCAATGGATGCCAATATTGCCAAATTTGTTGTCAAGTACGGTTTGGATCTGGACATTATCCGCACTGCTGGTGTTTGTAATTCTTACCGTGTAACTGACGTTTCCCCCCGACTCCGGTACACTGGTCGGATTGGCCGATTTAGTGACTTGTATCGACGAGGGAACATCGGTAAAAGAAACAGAAGCTGTGTCTGTCACGGTCACGGTCTTAGTAGCACTGTAAGAGGCAACCGCAGTGATGACGTTAGTATGAGTATCGCCGGCATTGCCGGTGATAAACTCAGTGAAGTTGCAGGTGTAGGTAGAGTTAGGGCTTACGGTAGTAGTAGTGGTTAGGATACATGTTCCTTTTCCAGCCAGGGAGCCAAATTTAGAGTCATTCAGTGACTGCAATGTTGCGGCTGCCGTGTAGCCGTTGGTAACCGAAATTACGAAGTTAACACTGCGGCCGGGTTCTGGAATAGCTGTGGGGCTGGCCACTTTTGTGACTGTTATTGTAGACATGGCTATCAATGAATTAGAGAGTTGGGTTATAATTAAGGAGGATTTTGGTTGATAATCAAACGAGGATAGCAACGACGTTGGATCGTCCAGAATAGAATCGGTTCTAACCGACTCAGCAGTGTTCAAATCTGTAATCATTGAACTAGATGCCGCCTTCGCTAGTCTAGCAGAATTGATGCTTAGACTTAGTAGGACCAAACTCGTCGAAAAAACGAAAATAAGCAATCTCTGATACAACATTGCCCTAATACCTCCTCTATCTTAACTCTCCCCCAACGAGTTCTGTAGATACCGATTTGTTTGTTAAAGTCCCGTAACCTACTAGTTTTCGGTGCTATAAAGGTTATCAGAATCGAGCTATTTTTTTGTGATAGGGACAATTATCGAATGTGTTACTAACAGGTCACAGAGATTTTTAGTTACAGGGTCACGTTAGAGTTGTTCGTAAGAAATACCCGCAACGGGTCACCAGGCTGCGAGAGTAACTTTGAATGTAACACGATAGAATAAAAACCGGACGTGAATTTTGTTAGAAAAAAGTTAGCTTCTTGGAAAACGGTTAGAAATGTCTAGGAAAGAATTGAAACATGCTCCCAGTTGGCGCGGAGGCTACCTCAAGCATCCTTTGTCTAGCTTATCGCTAAGGGATGCTTGAGGCATAGAGGAATGGCGTGAAGCCGAAGAAAAATTATTCTTCGATCACCACCGGTAATACCATTGGCTGGCGTTGGGTCTCGCTATAGAGAAGTTCGCTGAGGGTTTTTCGAATTGTGTTATGAGGATCTTTGCCGTCGGCGTGCAGACCAGCGACAACTTCCTCTTCGGCTCGCTCGATCAGGTCAAGATTTTCCTTAACGAAAACAAAGCCACGCGTAATGATCTTTGGCCGGTCGATAACTGCGCCGGTCTTGCTGTTGAGCCGTACCACAGCCAGGACAAAGCCATCTTGAGAGAGGACCTCCCGATCTCGTAAAACCTGTGGTCCAATATCTCCGATACCACTTCCGTCTACAAAGACCCAGCCACCCGGGACTCTCTCGGTGAGGCGAGCGCCCTTTTCGTCAAACTCCACCGTCATTCCGTTTTCCAGGACAAAGATGTTCTCATCGGCAATGCCTTGTTTACGGGCTAATTCCGCGTGAGCATGGAGATGACGCAGCTCGCCGTGAACGGGGATGAAATAGCGAGGCTTAACCAGGTTGAGAAGTAACTTGAGTTCTTCCTGGCTGGCGTGACCGCTGACGTGAACGTGCTCTTGCTTGCCGTAGAAAACCCGGGCCCCCCGTTGGAACAGCTTATTGATTGCTCGCCCAACCATCTGCTCATTGCCGGGAATAACCCGAGACGACATGACTACCGTATCGCCAGGTTTGACCTTAATATGCCGGTGTTTACCCTGCGCCATCCGACCGAGCGCGGCACTGGGTTCGCCTTGGCTGCCGGTGGCAATGATGACGACTTGGTTGTCAGGTCGCTTCATCAGCGAGGGCAAGCCCATCAGCACGCCCGGCGGTATATTCAGGTAACCTAACTCCTGGGCATGCTCCGTATTCTCTTCTAAACTGCGCCCTTCAACGGCGACCACCCGGCCATGCCGAGCTGCGGCATTGATAATTTGCTGGATGCGCGAGATCAGCGAGCCAAAAGTAGCAAAAATAATCCGCCCTTTGGCTTGCCGAAAGACATTGTCTAAGCCCTCATCAACCGTTTTCTCCGACGGGGTGAAACCGGGATTATCGGCATTGGTGCTGTCAGAAAGCAGGACCAGCGTCCCTTCCGCGCCAAAGCGAGCCAAGGCCCCAAAGTCAGGTGGATAACCCCACGTTGGCGTGTAGTCAAACTTAAAATCACCGGTGTGGACAATTAGACCTATCGGGGTACGAATTGCCAGCCCGGTCGCATCCGGGATGGAGTGGCAGACGTGAAAAAATTCTACATCGAATAACCCACCAACCCAGACGCGCTGCCCGGTTTTGACGACATTAATTGCCACCTGGCTGCTCAGTTGGTGCTTTTGCAGCTTGATCTTAATCAACCCTGCCGTCAGTTGGGTAGCGTAAACCGGGACGTTTACTTCCTTAAGCAAAAAGGGCAGGGCCCCGATATGATCTTCGTGACCATGGGTGACCACGATGCCCCGCACATAATCTTTCTTATCTTTGAGATATTCGGTGTAATCCGGAATGACCAGGTCAATCCCAAGCATGTCATACTCAGGAAACATTACCCCTGCATCGATAATGAGGATATTTCGCCCGTACTCGATGGCAGTCATGTTTTTTCCTACTTCACCTAGTCCTCCTAACGGGATAATCTTGAGCTTGTTATTGGTTGCCATAAACTTGAGTATTTACTCTCCTTACTACTACTAAAAATAGAAATATAAAAGCTCCGGGGAGCCCCAGAGCTTTTGTAAGCAATTGATATAATAAAACAATTTGGCTAGGCACGGACAACGTCGATGGCTACTGGACCGCTCGGCTTGCGTGTTATTTCAAACTCCACTTGATCGCCAGCCAGTAGACTTTTGCGGTTGTTATCGGTGATGGATTGGTAGTATACAAATACATCTTCTCCTAAACCGGCGTCAATATAGCCGTAGCCCTTTGACGCATCAAACCACTTAACCGTGCCTGTCACTCTCTGAGACATAACAGGTCCTCCTGAACTATTTAATTTTGTTGTAACACCGGCGGACTATCAACAGCACTGCCCACCGGACCTGACGAATGCATAAAAAAAGCCGCTCGGTGAATAAATCCTTCGCGACTATGCACTACATTACATTCACTTATAAAACAGTATACCTTTTGAGGAAAGATTGGTCAAATGCCGCAAAAATTAAAACCAATCCCCAGCCTGAATAAAGAGAGGCGTATCGATGATGATCTTATCCAGCCAGGTGCAGGTCTCTTCGTTGGCATTAAGGCGATTCAGTTGGCGAGCTTCGTGGGCTTTGATATAGCCACACAGCAGTTGGGTCAGCGTTCCTACATCGGTCTCGACCTGAACTTTTCGCCCATCAGCCAATTGGGTTTCAGGGCGACCGTCGACCAGACGAAAGACGATAGGCTCTTCATTAGCCGGAATCATGGAATCGGTAATGCGGAAGACGCGCTCGCCTGAAATCCCGCGGGTGTAAAAGCGGGCGGTAAAAGCCTCGCCTACGTTGACAATCCGGGCCATCGGGCCGGGGGTGACATGGCACAGATCATTAAAAATCCAGCCTCGATTTTCGGCTTTATAGGCGGTTGGCTGGTGCAGGCAGTGACGCAAGAGGGTATGAGGCGGCGCCAAATATTCGATCAACTCAGCCTCGCTTTGCCGGGCTAGGCTGGCAACCAGCGCGTGAAAGGCCTCCGGTTCTGGAGCGAACATCTCTTTAATGCTGAGGATTTTTTTTCCGTCCGGTCCATCTTTAAGCTCATAAGCGTAATAGCCCTCGATCATGCCGTCATTGTCGAAGACGTTAATCTTCTTCCAACTGCTAACCAGTCGCTCCCACCAGCCGTCGCTGCGGGTAAACCAGCCGTTATTCCAGGTCATTTGGCCTTTGTACATCACCCGCATAATGCGCAGGTCTTCGGGCCGGAAGGGACGAACCTTACCGATATGCTCGGAGGTGACGTTGATATTGTCCCGATCGATGAGATAAGCATGCAAATCCCCGACCGTACGAAAGCCAAATTTTCCATAATATCGGTGAGAAAAGGGAAAGAGTGCTGCCAGAGCCTGGCGTTGAGTGTAGGCCCGCAGGGTGATAAAGCGCATCATCTTCGCCGCCACCCCGTGCCCCCGGTAATTCGGCAGCACCGCTACTCCGGCGATAGCGCCAACATTGACCGGTACCCCGCTAAGCCACATCTTCACCGGAAAAAGGGTCGCCGTGCCAATAGCCCGTCCGCCTAGTTCCGCAATCATGACATGGGCAACGTCATAACGGGGATTATTTCGCAGGGACTCCAGTACCTTTCGCTCGTCGCTGTCAAAGCCGATAGCCCGGATGTGGGCGATGGTTTCTTCGTCTTTAGGTTGGGCCGGTCTAATGATAACGGTTTCAATCATAGTTGTCTCGCCTTGAAGTAATCAGTCAGGGCGTTAACTGCTTCGCCAGCGGTTCGAGTCATCGTGATCAAGCGCTTATGTTCCGGTCGAACGTAAGCTTGATCAATGAAGGCAGCCAGGGTACGCTGCCACAGCCCGCCGACTGTGATAATCGGCAGGCAGGGACGTTCGCCGGTTTGAACAAAACTCCACACGAGGGCTAGCTCGGAGAGGGTGCCGATGCCACCGGCCATAACAATCACGCCGTCGCACTGATCGACCAAATGCATCAGCCGTTCTCGTAAAGTTTTATACTTAATCTCCTGCTTAACCCATTCATTGGGTGGTTCAGGCCGAAACTGCTCAATTTGGGCGCTGGTTACGCCGATGACGTGTCCACCTGCTTCATGGGCACCCTGGCTGGCCCCCGCCATGATCCCAGAGTAACCTCCAGTTTGAACCGTATAGCCAGCTTGGGCCAGGAGCCGGCCCACCGTGCGAGCGGTTTCATAATCGGCGGAATTAGACAGGGGCGCCGCGCTGCCGAAAACGCTGATGACTTTCAAATTCCACTCTCCTCTCAGACCCCTCTAGGATAAGAGCCCAAGACCTTGAAGTAGCTGGTTATCTCTTGCAAGTGATTGAGCGCATTCTGGCAACGCTCTTCTTGAAGGCTGCCGATGAAGTCAATGTAAAACAGGTACTGCCAGCGTTTACCTTGCAGCGGGCGAGACTCAATTTTGGTCAGGTCGATATCGCGCAGGGCGAAGACGGCCAGACTTTTGAAGAGGGAACCGGGCTGGTTGTCCATCGAGTAGACAATGGAAGTTTTGGCTTCACCTTCCGGCTTGACCGGTTCTGCCGCCACGATAACAAAGCGGGTATAATTTTCTGAATTATCCTGCATGTTGGTCTGCAAAATATGCATATGGTAAAGCGTCGCTGCCCGGTGGCTGGCCAGCGCCGCCCCATCACCGAGTGTTTGCTCGCGCAGAATTTTTAGGCCGGCCGTGGTATCGCGAACTGGAACTTGCTCGGCTTGGGGCAGGAGCTTGGCTAAATTGTGCTCGCATTGAGCCAGGGCTTGCGGATGGGAGTACACTTTTTTTATGTGGCTTAGCTCCACCCCCGGCAACGTGACGAGTTGGTGAGCGATGTGCACTTGCGTTTCCCCAACAATCGAGAGATCATAGCGGAGCAGTAGGTCATAATTTCGATGGATGCTGCCGGCCAGCGAGTTCTCTACGGGCAAAATGCCTCGATCGGCCTGACCGTGGCAAACGGCCTCAAAAATCTCGTCAAAATCATTCCTAGCCACGGCCTGAATCGAGTCGCCGTAGAATTGAACGGCCGCCGCTTCACTGTAGGTGCCCGGACCACCCAAGACCGCCACGCGTAGAGGACTAGTCACTGGGCGGCCTCGATCTCAAGTAAACGGTAGGGGTAAATATTGATCACTTTGGTTGCGCCGTATTGGGTTTCGACTATTTCGGTAGGATTATAAACGTGACGATGGCCATGTACCAGATACCGGGGTTTGAAAGTTCTCATCAGCCATAGAAAGGCTTTAAAGCCTTGATGAACCCGATCTTCGCCGTTATGGATACCGTATGGGGGTGAGTGGGCCACCAAGATATCCAGGTATCTGCCGTACAGTATTTTGTTGATCAATAATTGCGGCGCCAGGTAGACGATTGTGTTGAACCACATCTCACGCTGGCTGTACTGAAAATAGCCCTGTCGATAACGAATCGATCCTTCCAGCCCAGCCAGTAAGATTTGCCGGCTCCGGTAGGTTTGACAGTGGAGGTTGACTCCCCCCAGCGGACCAGTGACCACCGATCCATCAGACAAATACTCTTTCTCCGGATCGTGATTGCCGTGGACATAGATCAGGGACACATTGAGCAGCGATTGAATGTATTCCAGATAGTAGTAGGGCAAGTCGCCACAGCCGATAACGAGATCGATGTCGCAAAATTTTTGCGTTATCGAAGGGCTGTAGAGGTACTCTACCACCTTGTCGCTGACACATAGAATCTTCACATAGGTCTCTGGGCGTCTATCGACGGTTCAATATTACGTTAACTTAAAGATGGGGCAATTTTACCACGAAGGCATAGCACTGTCAATGGAATTTGGCTAGAGGACAGCAGGGGCAAGTTTGTGACTTTACTTCCCAACCCTGCCGTCCTCTGTTTTTGTCAGGGTTTTTCTAACTCAAACTCTTGGTGGATCGCGCGCACCGCCCGATCAGCATCGCTCTGAGCTACCACCAGCGAGATGTTGAATTCGCTGCTGCCCTGAGCAATGGCGATGATGTTGATCCGTTCCCGACCTAAGGCGCCAAAAAGCCGGCCGCTGACGCCGGGTTGGCCCTTCATCCCCGAGCCGACAACCGCCAAAATGACGGTGTCATCCTCCGCCTTGACTCGCTCTAAATCCCGCCGCTCAATCTCGCGGGCCAGTTCATCGTCTAGCGATTTGATAACTTGCGGCACATCGGGTGAAGGCACCACAAAGCAGATCGATTGCTCGGATGAGGCCTGGCTAATCATGAGCACATTGGCCCCGGAGCGAGCCACAGCCGTAAACGTTCGCCCCGCCACACCCGTAATTCCGATCATCCCCGGCCCGGAAACAGTAATCAGGCTCATATTCTTGATGACGGTTACGGCTTTAACCGTTCTGCCGCCGTTGGTGGACTCGGCGGTGATGAGTGTGCCGGGGGGATCCGGCTCAAACGTATTAAGGATGCGGACCGGGATGTTGACTCGGCGGGCCGGACGGATTGCTTGAGAGTGAAGCACCTTGGCCCCAAAGTAAGACAGCTCACTGATTTCGGCGTAAGACAGATGCTTGATAGGATGCGCTTCGGGTACGATGCGCGGGTCGGTCGTCATGACCCCGTTGACGTCGGTCCAAATCCAAACCTCGTCAGCCTCAAGGGCCCGGCCGAGGATCGTAGCGCTGTAGTCGCTGCCACCCCGGCCCAGCGTGGTGGTGATGCCGTTTTCGGTGGCCGCAATGAAGCCGGTGACCACGGCGACTTTGCCTTGCTGGATCAGAGGGCGGAGCCGAGCCTGAGATTTTTCGGCGGTAGCGGTCCGTTTAGGCACAGCGGCCCCAAACCGATCGTCGGTTACAATCAGTTCGGTGGCTTCTACACTCTCGGCCCCAATGCCCGTGTGCGAAAGGATGGTCGCTACTTGCGGGGCGCTCATCCGCTCGCCAATGCCGCCGATGACGTCCAGAGCGCGTGGCGTTAACTCGCCCAGCACCCGGATGCCGTGGCACAGCGCCTCGAACTCATCCAGCAGGGTGGCAATCTGGCGCATGACCGCCTCGCGGGCCGGTGTCACGCCTAAGAAATGGAGGGTGGCTTCGGCATGCTTTTGTTCGATGGCGAGCCGAGCCTGGCGCGAGGTTGACTCGTCACCCGCCTCGGCTCGATGGGCTGAGTCCAGCAGCATATTCGTCACCCCGCTCATCGCCGAGACCACCACCACCACCTGATGGGCCTCGTCGCGGGCCTTTTTTATTATTTTGACCAGATGTTCTAACGCGGCTACACTTCCTACGGATGTGCCGCCAAATTTCATCACAATAAGCAAGTGCTTCTTCCCTTTCAGTAAAAAAAACGGTCTCTTAATTGAGACCGTTAGTCTACTCCGGCTTGACTAAACTGCAAAAATCAAGCGTATTCTCGGACCGTTGAAAGCCGCACTGCCGCTTCAACCCGCAGCCGTAGCTCTTCGATATCAATGGGTTTGGTGATGACGTCATCCGCGCCGGCTTCGAGCGCTTCCAGGCGAGCTTGGCGTTCATCTATGTGCAGCATGAGGATGACCGGAATGTGCCCGGTCAGCTTATCCTCCAAAATTTCCCGGCAGACCTGGTAGGGGTTGCGGTCGCTGACTTCAGAACTCATCAAGATAGCACTCGGTTGGCTTTGCCGGGCTGCTTTGAGGACATCCTCCGCCCGGTTGACGAGTTGCACTTCATGGCCATGGGCAGAAAAGTAAAGTTTCAAGGTTTCGCCCACATCCGGATCCGGATCGGCGATTAGAATTCGAGATTTGACTGTATCCACGTCCTTTGCTCCTTCACGTTGGGGAACAACGTCCTCACTACTAAGTCAGGCGGGGTGACTGATGGAACGGGTGATGACGTCAGGGTGATTTTTTGTAGTATGCGGCAAGTGGCTTTATTTTACCATAGGATTATGGTCAGGCAGTAAAATAAGCGTGTTAAACGCGGGATAGGAACGCTCTTTTACATCCCCTGGCTAATGTGTTATAGTATCGGTTCAGCCAACCCTTGAGGTGACAATGATGTCGGAAGAATTAGAAGAACCCGGTTATGTGGTGGTTATCGGTGCCGCCGGCGTCGACTCCAAAGGCCGGGCCAACGTCCCGCTGACGCTGGGTTCCAGCACGCCTGGTCAGGTACGGGTCTCCGTGGGCGGTACGGCCCGCAATGTGGCCGACAATCTGGCCCGACTGGGCGTTGACGTGGTGCTGCTCACCGCTGTCGGTGATGACGATTCCGGCAAGCAAGTGCTGGAGAACGCGGCCGAGGTCGGTATCGATATCGATTACGTCATCGTTTCGCCGGATCATCGTACCTCCGCGTATCTCGCGCTGTTGAACGAGAAGGGTGATTTGGTCATGTCCGTGGACGATATGAGCGTGATGACTTGTCTAACCCCGCCGGTGATCAATGAGCAGCGTGATCTCATAAAAGAAGCGGATATGGTGGTCGTGGACGCCAATCTTTCTAAAGAGACACTGGCCACGGTCGTTAGAATCGCGAGTCGTTACAAAGTGCCTATTTGCGCTGATCCGGCTTCTACCCTGCTCGCGCCAAAACTGAAACCTTTGCTCCCCAAGCTCTTTATGGTCACGCCCAACGTTCCCGAGGCCAAAGTTCTGTGTGGCTGCTCTATCGACGACGAAGCGCAGGCAATTACTGCCGCTCGGCAACTGGTGAATGCCGGGGTTGACATCGCATTGATCACCTTAGCCGAAGAAGGCGTCGTCTATGCAACCGCCGATGCCAGTGGCCACGTACCGGCGGTGGTCACGCAGTTTGTAGACTCCACCGGCGCCAGCGACGCTCTGACCGCAGCCGTGGTCTTTGGTCTCTTAAACGATATCCCCATCGACGAGGCCGTGCGTTTGGGCGCCAGTGCCGCCGCCCTCACCCTCAGTTGCGCCGATACCGTCTGCGTTGATTTAAGTTTGGAGTTGCTGTACGATCACTTGATGATTTAGAGGTCAGATGTCAGTAGTCGGTTACCGACTACTGACATCTGACCTCTGACTACCGGTTACCAAATCTGGAGGTATTATGCCATCTCCCGTTAAGGGCATGTATTTTGAAGAGTTTGAAGTAGGGTTGGAAATTACCACGGCGGCTCGGACCATCACCGAGACCGACATCGTCAACTTTGCCGGTTTATCCGGTGACTTCAATTTCATTCATACGGATGCCGAAGCAGCCAAGGCTTCACCGTTTGGCCGGCGGGTTGCTCACGGTATGTTGGTCGCCTCAATCGCTTCGGGCCTGGCGGTGCAAAAAGGCTTCATCGACGGGACCACGCTGGCCTTTCGCGAACTGACCTGGAAGTTCACCAAACCGGTCTTTATTGGCGATACGATTCACGTCCTGGTCAAGGTAACGGAGTTAAAGCCGATGCTTAAACTCGGGGGGGGGCTGGTCACCTTTGAGACCCGCGTCTTCAATCAAAGCGGGGAAGTGGTCCACAAGGGCGAGTGGCGCATGCTGATCAAATCCCGTGACCTATAGATGAAACTGTACGACATCACTCGCCCAATCAACCCCCATTTGGCCGTCTGGCCCGGCGACACGCCTTTCTCCAGCCGAATGGTGATGAGTATCGAGCAGGGCGACTCGGTGAACCTGACCACCATTACGACCACCAGCCATCTGGGCACCCACGCCGACGCCCCCTCGCATTTTTTAGCCGATGGTTTGACTATTGATCAGGTCCCGCTGACTGCCTACCTCGGTCCGGCGACCGTCGTCACCGTTCAGCGCGAGGCTGGCCCGCTCACCCCCACCGACTTCCCCAACCTGGATTGGACCAAGGTCGAGCGGCTCTTAGTGCATTCCTCGGCCAGTAGCATCCCGCTGGATCAGTTTCCCACCGACTTTGTCTATCCCTCGCCGGAGCTGGCCAACTGGCTGGGCCAATATGGTCTTGTCCTCTTCGGCTCTGATGCGCCCTCGATGGACGATTTAAACAGCAAAACGCTTGAGGGCCACAAGGCCCTTCGCCGCAATGGCCTGGCCATTCTGGAAGGCTTGCTGCTCAGTCACGTGCCGGATGGGGTGTACGAGTTGGTTGCCCTGCCGCTCAAAATTGAAGGTGGCGATGGGTCGCCTCTGCGAGCTGTTCTTCGCGGCTAAACTCCAACAGTTCCTTTCCTCCGGGCCGATATCAGCCTTCGGCACGATTAACCCTGAGAAAACAAGCCTATTTATTAACCTTAAAAAGCCTCTTAAACTGGAGGGAATGTTGGCGATTTCCCAAATCAATCCGTAAGCCAGAAAGGAAGCGGAAATGCGAAAAATCTTTCTCTCAATCATCATCGTTCTCGCCCTCGGGCCGACTTTGGCCTGTAACTTGGGCGGGCTTTTAGGGGGTAGTGGAGCCCCGCAAATCGAGTTACCCCAAGCTGACTCAGAAAGTACAGTCGAGCCCGCCGAAACGGGCAGCCCGGTGGTGGATGAACCGGCCTCTACCCCGGCCGGCGATGAAGCAACGGCGGAGATCGAAAGCGAAAGTGTGGCAGAAACCGATGAAGCGGCCGAGACAACCCCGCCTGAGGCCGAAGCCAGTGAGTCGGGTGCCGATGAGGAGGCCGTTCAGGCGGACGCCGGGAGTGCCGGGGCCACCTCGGGAGTCAAGGTCGAACTCGACAACGTGGCCGGCCTGGATGACCTCTCCGCTTACCGCGTTCTCTTGACGATGGACCTAATGGGACAAACCGGCGGTCAACCGGTTGAAGGTCGTCTCAAAATGTTGCTGGAGGAAACAACCGACCCGGCGGCTCAACACGTGGCCATGGAGATGACCGGCCCTCCGACCGCGATGCTGGGGGGAACTGAAAAGTTGGAACTTTACCAAGTGGATGGAGTCACTTACATTTATAACGAAATGCTTGGCAACGAATGGGTGACGGCTCCCAGCGACGGGAGCAGCGATCCTTTGAGCGAAGGAATGTTCTCGCCTGAAGAGGAGTTGCAGTTGCCGGACAGCGCCATTTGCGCGGAAGCGACGGAAATTGTCAACGATATCGAAGCTAGATACTGTACTTTTGACGAGGTCGATCTGACGAATTCGCCGGGGGCCAGCTACGGCAGCGCCGAGGGTGAAGTCTGGTTGAGCGTGGACGGCAATTACGTGGTTAAATACGCGGTCACGATGACTGACTTTAAGCCGGCTCCGGAAGACCAGAGCGCTTTATTTGAGTCTGGAGACTTGACTATAACCTATGATTTGTTAGAAGCCAATACCGGTTTCACCATTACCGTGCCGGAAGAGGCCACCCAGGCCGGTGGGCTGGATCTTGATGATTTGGGGGGTGAGTCAAGCGATTTCCCTGTCATGGATGGAGCCCAGGAGTTAATGAGTTTTGGTGGAATTACTAACTACAAAACTGATGCCAGTGTGGCTGAGGCGGTTGAATTTTACCGCACCGAACTGGCGGCTCTCGGTTGGAACAGCGTTACGGTCGATGGTTTGGTGACCGATACGTCAGCTATTCTCACCTTTGAGAACGACAGTGGGGCATCTCTCCTGGTGACCATTGCCGAAGAAGCGGGTCAGGCGGTCATCACTCTGCTTGAGGCGACTGAAGAGTAGGATCGAAGTTGAACTGGTGATAGGCCGGCCTTCAAGTCAAGGCCGGCCTATCGTTTTTAGTGGGCTTTCCCAGCCTATCTATTCGCTGCCAGTCACGGTCTGAAACGTGGCTTCGGTTTGAAACGTTTTGTCCAGGGCTTGGGCCAGATCGGCCAGGAGATCATCGGCGCTCTCAATCCCGACCGCCAGCCGGACCAGGCTATCGCTAATGCCCTGTTCGGCCCGCTCGGCCGATGATAACTCATAGTAGCTGACAATGGCCACCGGCTGAATCAGCGACTCGACTCCGCCCAGGCTGGGCGCAATGTACGGAATCCGCAGGTGATCGAGAAATCGCCCTACACCCGCCAAATCCGTATCCAACTCAAAACTAACCACCCCGCCAAACCCGGACATCTGGGCCAGTGCCACTTCGTGGTCGGGGTGGCTGCTCAAGCTGGGATAGTGGACTCGCTGCACGGCCGGATGTTGGGCCAAGAAGTAAGCAATCCTGGCACTGGTCTCATTCTGACGCAGGACTCGCAGCTCGAGCGTTTTAAGGCCGCGCAGCAGCAAGTAAGCCGTCTGCGGATCACTGACATCGCCCAGCATTCCTTGCGTTTCCTTAATCGCCCCAACCTGATAGTCCGAGCCGATGACGACGCCGGCTAACAGATCATTGTGACCGCCCAAGTACTTGGTGGCGGAGTGAACCACCAAATCGACTCCAAACTCCAGGGGGCGTTGGTTGATGGGCGTGGCAAAAGTGCTGTCGACCACCGTTTTGACTTTGTATTCGCGTCCAATTGCGACCAACTTTTCTAAATCCAGAACCCGCACAAAGGGGTTGGTGGGCGACTCGGAGAAGATGACCTTGGTATTGGGCTGAATGGCCGCAGCCAGTGCTTGGTAATCTCCCATCGGCACTTGAGTGACCTCTACGCCGTAGCGCGTCAGAAAACCGGTAGCAAACTGACTGGTAGGCCGGTAGCAGTCATCGGTCAGTACCACGTGCCCACCGCTAGAGAGAAGACTGAGCAGGGTGGTGGTCACTGCCGCCATACCACTGGAGAAGAGGCAGGCTGCTTCCCCGCCCTCGAGCCCCGCTAGCTTGGCCTCCGCCGCGGCTACCGTCGGGTTGCCGTAGCGACTGTACTCTTCGCGCTCAACGGGGTCACCCCACAGCTTAGCTTCCGTGAAATCGATTAGGGCCTGCGTGTTTTCAAAGGTGAAAGCGCTGGTTTGCACAATCGGCATGGTCAGCGAGTGGTAAGACTTGCGCCGCTGCTCACCGTGAACAATTTGGGTGCTCAATTTGGGCTGGCTCATCAAACTCTCCTTTGCTTGAAAGAAAAGACCCCTCGTCTGGTTAACGAGAGGTCAAAAATAGGAGCAAACAAAAACCCTCCTCTCGAAAGAGGAGGCCCGATCATAGCACAAGCCAGGCTGCCCTGTCAATTCTCAAGTCGGCGGTCAAGGGCAGAAAATTGAGCCGGATTGCTTTGATCGAATTATCTGATATGATATCGGCAGCGGAGATTATCTGATGAGTGTACTGGGTACCGACCGAGAAATGACCAAAATTAGGCCTCTTGTATCTACCGATGTGCCTGATCTGCTGCGTTTGATTGAGAGCGCCTGGCGGATTCATTTGCGTATCTCGCCGGTCGAGCTGAGAAGCAAAATCGGCCAGGTCCCCGGTTTTCTGGCGGAAGATCGGGTTGGTCTGCGCGGTTTTTTTATGCTGGAACCGTTCCCCCCTGGTTCGGCCCTGATCATTGCGGCTGGCTTACGCGATACATGGAGTGTGACTCCTTATCTCGATCTGCTGCTCCCGCCGTGCGAGCAAGCGGCCCGCAATTTGGAAGCCTCAGGCCTGGTTCACGTAGGGACCTTCGCCTGGCTGGTTGACGGGCTGGTCTCGCACGGTTTTGAAACCCGGGAGTGGATTGTAGTCTATGAGCGGCAAGGGCAGGCTCCGCCGCCTAACCTCACCCGCGCTATGGTCCCTGTTCGAACCGCCCATCAAAAGGATCTCCCCGAGATAGCGGCGCTCGATGGGCTGGCTTTTGAGCATATCTGGCATATGACCGTCGGCAATCTGCGTGAAGCGTTGGCCCGGGCGGTTTCGTTCGCCGTCGCCGTGATCGATAACCGAGTCGTGGCTTACGAGTGGTGTGAAATGCACAACCGGCATGCTCATCTCACCCGCCTGGCGGTCCACCCGGCTTATCAAGGGCAGGGCCTCGGGGCCCAGTTACTTCACCGCGCCATCAGCGATGCCCTCAATCATGGGGCTAGTCTTATTACCCTCAACACTCAGGAAAATAACGAACGGTCGCGGTTGTTGTATCAACGCTTTGGCTTTACCAATACCGGCGAGCGACTGCCGATTCTATGGAAGTCCCTAAAGTAAACTTACCGATGCTTACTTTACCTGCACCGGTGCCAATTCAATTCTGCCCACTTCGGTTGCTTCTCGGGCCGGATCATACCAGATAATCAGCGGCGTGTAGAGGCCCGCCGGCGCCTCCGGCGGCAATCTCAGATCATATACATCGGTGATGAATTCGCCCGGTCGCCAGGCCGTGGTCGGATAGGCAAAGTGGACCGGCCCTGCATCGATCGAGGCCTCGGTCTCGCCATTAGGGGCTAGCAGCCGGGCAGATACTTTGAGATCGGTCGCCGGCGTTTCGACCGGCTGCCAGATTAGAGTGAGGCGGACCGGCGCTAGACCCGCCCCGGTCTGGGGGGCTGCCGAAACGCTGTAGCCGCTGAGCCAAATCTCCGGGGTTACCGGTTGGTTGACGCTGACCTGTGATGCCAGCGGCGCCAGGCCGGGTTCCGGTTCGATCCGAAGCAGCGGGCCAACCGCGTCAAGGGCGTAGCGTTGGGGCAGCCCCGCCAACTCCCGAGTAAGATAGACGGTTTTGCCCGCGACCAGCGCCCGCTCGATCGCGGTCCAGCGCGCTGCCTCCTCGTCCGCGGCGATAGTTTCTAGGTCAGATCGCAATCCCTCCGTCTGTTGAAAATATCGGATCAGCGTCATCTCGCCCAACAGGCCGATAATCACCGGCTGTTCGGCCGGATCAAGCGGTTGGCGCAGCAGGTCGATGCCATAATCATGGACCTGCCAGGTGTACAGTTGTTTGAGCCGGCCATAGTTGGACCAGCTTAACTGAATCAGAATTAGCCCGAAAACCAGGGCTAACAACCCCAGCATCGACCAGCGCCAGGCCGGCCGCGGCAGCCGGGCCATAGTCTCTAACAGGTAGGCCGCTCCCACCCCGCTCCAGACCGCCCAAATCAGAAAGATGGGGATGAAAAAAACTTCGATATCGGCGACGTTATAAAGGAGGTTGAATCCCAAGTAAGTGGCAAATGCCAGGCCGGTCAAGGTCAAGATCCGGTATTGGCCGCGTTGAATCAGGGCCAGCAAGCCGATCCAACCTAAGGCGGTGGTGTAAAACTGATCGGCCAGCAGCGCCCAATAGTCAGCCCAATCGCGCTGTTGACTGAGCGGATTATTAACGATAAAGATACTGTAGCCGCTGGCGGTCACATGCTCCCAGAAACCAGACCACGTATTTTGATAACTACCGTCCAGCGATCCGACGTGGCCACGTAGAGGTAGGTAGAGATAGAGGAGCAACGGCAGCAGGCCACTCACCAGGCCCAGCAGCCATAACCGAGGTTGAAACAGTCTTGAGCCGTAGCCCAGCAGCAGGTACACGCCCACGGCCGGAATGAGCAGCAGAGTCGTCCGGTGATGGGCCAGCGATAAGCCAAGCAGGCCGCTCAGCCACAGCACCGATCGGTCAGGGTTGGAAAAACTTGAAAGTGCCACCAGCAAAATGAGCCCGACAAAAAAGGCATTCAGCGTATAGACCTCGGCGATGGTCGCTTGCTGCCAAAAGACCCACCCCACGGCCAACAGCAGCGCTCCAAATACGCTGCCGGCCTGACCCGCCCAGGCCGGCTGTTCCGGACGAAGGCGAGGCCGGGCGGGGGCATCGACCGGCGCCGGGCCTGGAGCCGATTTTGCTGGTAGGAGCCGGAAGCTCAGCAGGTAAACCAACACCACGGTCGCCGCGCCGAAGACGGCACTCATCAAGTTGACTCGATAAGCGATGTTGCCGACGGGCAGCAGCGTAAAAAACTTGCCCAGCATCACATAGAGCGGATAGCCGGTGGGATGGGGGATGCCGAGTTGGTAAGTGACCAGTTGGAACTCCAGACTGTCATCAAAAATGGTGACTACTGAGGGCGCCAGCGTGCTGACGTATATCATCAGGACGACGACGAACAATCCTACAGTTACCTCCAGCCTGGCCCGCTTCGACCCGACCATGGTTTAAAAGGACGGCTCGATGTTGATTTCAACCCGCCCGGTCATCCCGGGCTGGACCGGAAAGTCGCCGCTGTTGAAATCGATATAGACGGTGAAAAGGGCGGTATCGCCATCTTTAGCCGAGGATTCCAGTTCAACGCGCTGGATCACCCCCGGAAAAGGTGTACTCGAATAGGTCTTCAAATAAATAGTCGCTTCGTCCCCGACCTTTATATCGGCCAGATTGCGCTCGCTGAAGTTGCTGGTGGCAAAACGAAGCGGCTCCACTTGCACCAAGGTGATGGAAACGTTGCTGACGGGAACGCCGGGGGCGCCATTCACTTCGGTCACTACCCCGTCCCAGGGCGCGTAAAGAATAGTCTTGGCCAAATTAGCCCGGGCCTCGTCCACCTGAATTTGAGCTTCAGCCAGCCGGGCTTGGTTAACGGCCTTGACTTCAGGCCGGACCCCCTCAACCAACTTTTCCAACGCATTCTGGGCTTGAACCACGCGGGAGCGAGCGCTGGCCAACTCAGCCTCAGAGGCGGGTTTGGTGGCTTCGTCATAAGCGGCTTGGGCGCGCTCGTAATTGAGGGTGGCCGTTTGTAGCTCTGCCGCCTGAGGACTCATCCCGATGGCTTCAGCAAAGGCGACGGCGTCATAGGCTTCCTGGGCTTGCCGTAGCTCAACCTCACGCAGGCGCAGGTCAGCCGCAGCCTGGGTGATCGCTTCTGGCGAGGGCAAGTCGCGCAGCCGGTCGACCTCAGCTTGAGCTGCTTCCAGGTTGGCCTGCGCTTCGGCGATGTCGCCGGCCAGCGCCGGGGCTTCCTCGCTGGCAATTTGGGCTTTGGTCACCGCCAGGGCGGCCTCGGCTTTGTCCAAAGCGATTCGTAGGTCCGTATCTTCAATTTTAGCCAGGGGATCGCCTTGTCTGACGGTCTGGCCCGACCGGACATAAACCTCTTCGATGACGCTTGTTGAGCCACCGGCCGGAAATGTAATCTGCTGGGGCGGCAACGGCAAGATGACCTCACCATCGGCGGAAATAGTGGTCTGAAAAACTTGAACCGGCGTCGGTAGCGGCGTCGGCGTCTGGTCTGGCGTAGCCGTCGGGCCGCCAAACCCGATCACGTTGGAGTCTGTCTGGCAGGCCGTGAAGAGTTGGGTGGAGGCCAGAACAATAAGAAAAATAGTACGGTGCATAGTTATCCTTTAACCAGCCGGCTAAATTGAGGTTAGATCTGGCTAGAATCCTTAATAGTTTACTCAAGCGCCAACCAATTGCCTAATGATCTTGGGCCGTTCTGCAACTTTTGTGAGGAAGCAGCGTAGTGTTGCATGAGAATTCTCTGTAAGTAAATATGTTATATTGACAAGTGATAAAAATTAAATTACAATATAGTTACATTACACGTAATTTAATTACGTAATAGCAAAGGAGAAAATTAATAATGATGGAAAATAACAACCCCAACCCAACTCCGGAAGAAGTGATCGTAGAAGAGACGATCGTTGTCGAGGAACCCGTTATTGAAGAAAAGTCTTCGGAAAAGATGGGCAAGCACGCCAAAGAAGCGGTTGATGTGGCCAGCAAAACCATTAACGAGGCCTTTAAGCAGTTTGAGACCTTGGGTAAAGAAGCCGGTAAGCAGTTCGAAAGTATCGGCAAAGCGCTGGGCAGTGCTCTCCAAGATCGGGCCAATGTCGTCATGGTGCGCGTTAACGATGATAGCCTGGCTTACCTTGACATGTTGGTTGATGCCGATATTACCAAGAGCCGCTCCGAAAGTGCCGCCTTTCTGATCAATGAAGGGATCAAGGCCAACGAAATGCTCTTCAACAAAATTCGCAATATTACCGACCAAATTTCCGCGCTGCGCACCGAACTTCGTAGTACCGTGAAACTCGACAGCTAGGCAGACTTTCTTCCAAGATTAAAGGGAAACCGATTTTCCGGTTTCCCTTTTTTGATTCTTTGCTGATTTTTGAACCACGCCCACCCTAAAGTCTCTTGCATCGATGTTGGTTTCGAGCTACAATCAATCAAACCTCACTTGGAGGAACGTCATGGAGATTTTAGGAGTTGACATCGGTGGTTCCGGCATTAAAGGTGCGCCGGTTGATGTCAAAACTGGTGAATTCACCGGGAAGCGGCATCGGATCCCTACCCCGCAACCCTCTACGCCCACTGCTGTGGCTGAGATGGTTGCCGCTCTGGTCCAGCACTTCGGGTGGCAAGGACCGGTTGGCTGCACGTTTCCGGCTGTTATTAAAAACGGCGTAGCCTATAGCGCGGCCAATGTTGATAACTCGTGGATTGGGACGAACGGAGCCGATCTGTTCCACCAAAAAACCGGCTGTCCTGTGCTTCTGATCAATGATGCTGACGCAGCCGGTATCGCCGAGATGGAATTTGGGGCGGGTAAAGGTCACCCCGGAACGGTTATTATGCTAACTTTTGGGACCGGGATCGGGAGCGCTATCTTCACCAACGGCGTGTTGGTTCCCAATACCGAGTTTGGGCACATGGAGATCCGGGGTAAAGATGCCGAACACCGGGCCGCCGATAAAATTCGCAAAGAGAGAGAATTAACCTGGGAAAAGTGGGCCAGCCGGGTTAACGAATTCTTAGCGCGGATGGAACTGCTGTTTTCGCCGGACCTGTTTATTTTTGGCGGGGGCGTTAGTAAAAAGCACAGGGAGTTCTTCCAACTCCTTATAACCAACGCCGAAATTGTTCCCGCTCAGCTTCTCAATCACGCTGGTATCATTGGAGCAGCCATGGCTGCCAAGTCTCTTAACCAGTCGTAACCGCCGGTCTTCCTCCATTTCTAGCGCTGTTTCATTTTGAGCAAGTGGATCACCAGTCGGGATCCCTTAGTTATTTGCGGAAAACTCTGGATTGCTGGACAAGCTATAGGTCGCCACATGACATCCACGGTAATGATTTTGGATGATGAACCTTCTATCCGCCATGCGTTGTCTCAGCGATTGGAAAGAGAAGGCTACAAAGTTCTTACCGCCGGCAACTTCGAAGAGTATACCAGGACTATGATCGACTGCGACGTGGTGCTGTGCGATATTATTCTCCCCGGCGACAACGGCCTCCACGTGCTAGAGTGGACACGCCAACAATATCCGCTCACGCCGGTTGTGCTGATGACCGGCAAACCCTCTTATCAAACCGCCGCAGAAGCACTTCGTCTCGATGCTTACGATTATTTGGCTAAGCCTATCAGCAAGGAGGATTTGCTGCTCACCATAGAGCGAGCGGTCCAGCATCGGCATCTGACTCTGGAGAAAATCCGTCTAGAGCAGGAAAACGAGGCTTATCGCTTGCATCTTGAGCAGCGAGTCGCTGAGCAGACTACTGCTCTGCGTGAGTCTGAGCAGTTTCTGACCAACGTCACCAACACGATGGCCGATGCAGTCTTTACCCTGGACTCGCCCAAATGCCGGATCAAATATGTCAACCGGACCGTTTTCGATATTTTTGGCTACCAACCGGAAGAACTAATCGGCAAAAATATCCAAATTCTTTTTGTCGATCCTACTCGCTTTGCTTCGTTTAAACAACAGCAGTTGGCTGCCATCGCCTCGGGGCAAAGTCATATTCGATTTGAAGAGTCGATGCGACGTAAAGATGGCCAGTTTGTCTGGGTGGAGATGATAGGCACCTTTATCCGGGGTGAGGATGATAAACTACTTGAAGTTATTTGTGTAGCGCGAGACATTACTCAGCGGACGCTGCTACTTGGGGTGGTTTCCCACGAACTCCGCAGCCCGCTCGGCTTGATTTCCGGTTTCTCTCAGGCCATCTTACGCGATCTTGAGGATATCGACCTGCCGAGCCTGATGAAATATTTGGAAGTTATTGACAGTAACGCCAGCCGCATGCTTAAAATGATTGATGAGTTGTTGGACATTACCAAAATTCAGTTGGGTGGTGTCTCGCTTCAACTTGAGGATGTCAATCTTAATCAACTGCTCGAAAAGCAAGTTGATGATTATAGCTATGTGGCCCGCAAAAAGAAGATTGCTCTTAAGCATACGCCTTTGAGAGCGGATCTCGTTTGTCGCTGCGACCCTGTTAAAATTGGCCAGGTTGTTTCCAACTTCATCGATAACGCCATTAAGTATTCTAATTCCAACACTGCCGTTGAAGTTATCAGCCGCCAGCATAATGATCAGATCTGGGTGGGGGTTAAAGATCAAGGACCGGGCATCAAATCGGACGAACTGCAGCACTTATTCAAAAGTTTTGGCCACAGTAAAATTAGTTCTCGGCCTACAGCCGGCGAGAAGTCGAGCGGTCTAGGATTGGCCATCTCCAAAAATATTGTTGAAGCTCATCACGGGGAGATTGGAGTTAGTTCTCAACCGGGACAAGGCTCCACTTTTTGGTTTACCCTACCGGTGAAGGTTTACGAGTTCTCAAGCAACGGTGGTGCAGATTGAGTGAAGTCAACGCCAAGCGACGTAGTCAGCCAATAAAAGAGCCGCGGCCTTGAGGTCGCGGCTCTTTGTTTAGCGCCGTCTGATCAGCGATGTACAGGTCATATCACTGGGGGGATCCATGCCCAGCAGTTCTAACACTGTCGGGGCGACATTTCCTAGCTTGCCGTTAGCGAGTCGCCAATCCGGCTTTTCTTTGGCCACGTAGATGAACGGCACCAGGTTGGTGGTATGGGCGGTGTGCGGTTTGCCGGTGTCGTAATCGAGCATTTGGTCAGAATTACCGTGATCGGCCGTGACGAGCGCCACCCCGCCCATACTGACCGTCGCTTCTACCACTTGCCGCACACAGTCGTCCACCGTCTCGCAGGCAATGATCGCCTTATCCAAAAAGCCGGTATGCCCCACCATATCCGGGTTGGCGAAATTGACCAGCACAAACTCATACTGGCCTGATAGAACGCCCTTGACTACCTCATCTTTTATGCCGTAGGCACTCATTTCAGGCTGGAGGTCATAGGTTGCGACTTTAGGGGAGGGGACCAGCACGCGCTCTTCGCCGGCAAATGGCTCTTCGCGACCCCCATTGAAGAAGTACGTGACGTGGGCGTACTTCTCGGTCTCAGCCGAGTGGAACTGCTTTTTGCCCATCTTAGAGAGGGTTTCGGCCAGGCCGTTGACCGGTTCCGGCAGTTCAAAAGCGTAAGGAGCGTTCTGGTTATCGTAGTAGGGCATGAAAGTGACCAGCTTAAGTCCTTTCAGCCCGCCGTTGGGGCGCACGAAGCCTTCAAATCCCGGCTCGATCAGGGCTTGCGTCATTTGGCGGGCTCGGTCAGCCCGGAAATTGAACCAAATGATGGCGTCATTGTCGCTGATCGTCGCTTTCGGTTGGCCATTGTCATCCACAATTACAACCGGCTTGACAAACTCATCATTCACATCGCTGGCATAAGAGTTTTCGATGGCCTCGGCCGAACTTCGGGCGGTCACGCCTTCGCCCTGCACGATTACGTCGTAACCCAGTTTGATTCTTTCCCAGCGCTTGTCTCGATCCATCGAGTAGTACCGGCCTGAAACCGAGGCAATCGTGCCGCAACCAATCCGCCTGATCTGGCTTTCCAGTTGAGCCAAGTAATCAACGGCACTGCGGGGGGGCGTATCTCGCCCATCTGTAAGGGCGTGAACAAAGACTCGATCCAAGCCTTTATTTTTGGCCAGCCGCAGCAAAGCATAGAGATGATCTTGGTGGCTGTGAACACCGCCATCAGACAGCAAGCCGATCAAATGCAGGGCGCTCTGATGATCAAGAGCGTGCTGAACAGCTTCATTGAGCGCGGGATTCTCTTGAAATTCGCCGGACTCAATGAGGCTGTTGATGTAGGTTAGATCCTGCATCACCACCCGGCCTGCGCCCAAGTTCATGTGACCCACTTCTGAGTTCCCCATCTGTCCGGCAGGCAGTCCGACAGCACCGCCCGAGGCCTCAAGGGTGGCGCTGGGCCAGTTATTCCAAATGTAATCAAAGTATGGCGTCTTTGCCTGCGCGATAGCGTTGTGGTCTGCGCGCGGGTTCAGCCCCCAGCCGTCCATAATAATAAGTGTGACCAGCATCAATCCCTCCTCAATTCAAAGCTATAATCGGGTTAACTTAAATTTGGACCCGCCAAATCGTTGCTCAATGATACCTCAAGGTGGTGACTTAAGAAAAAAATGGGAAGTCAAACGACTTCCCATTTTGAACAGCCTTATAGAAGGAAACTATCCCGCTTAGTCGTTTCGACCTTTGGGGGTGGCGAGGGTTTTTTCTGTAGTGCGATCAAAGACATGAATTTTATCAGCATTGAAAGCCATTTGCACTTTGTCACCGGTGCGCAAGTCAGAGCGGGGGTCAACACGGGCGACATAGTTTTCATTGCCCGCCTGCAGATACACAAAGATCTCATTGCCCATAAGCTCGGTGACGTCAACGGTGGACTCCACTAGCTGGTCTTTTACCCCTGGGGGCTTATACTTGGGGTGGTGAATATCTTCAGGCCGCACCCCAAAAATTACTTCTTTGCCAATGTTTTCTTGACCGAGCTGCTCAACCTCGTGTTGGGTTAGCCGCAAACGGAAAGAGCCACAGTCCACGTACATTTCATCCAAGGTGCCGGTTACTGAACCACTGAAGAAGTTCATCGCCGGCGAGCCGATGAAGCCGGCCACAAAGACGTTGCCGGGATGGTCGTACAGCTCCGAGGGGCTATCAGCTTGCTGTAAAACACCGTCGCGCATGACGGCGATGCGGTCGGCCATCGTCAGAGCCTCGACCTGGTCGTGGGTGACATAGATGAAGGTTGTGCCCAGACGCTGGTGCAGTTTAGAGATTTCGGCTCGAGTCTGAACCCGCAGTTTAGCATCCAGGTTGGACAACGGCTCGTCCAGTAAGAAAACGGCAGGGTCCCGAACAATGGCTCGTCCTAAAGCCACGCGCTGGCGCTGACCACCGGACATCTGCTTGGGCTTCCGGGGCAGCAGTTGGGTAATGCCTAAAATACGAGCGGCTTCCTGCACCCGCTTATCAATTTCAGCCTTGGGGGTTTTGCGCAGTTTCAGTCCAAAAGCCATGTTATCGTACACCGTCATATGGGGATAGAGCGCGTAACTCTGAAACACCATCGCAATGTCACGATCCTTGGGGGGCACATCATTAACAACTCGATCACCGATTAAGATTTCGCCCGAGGTGATCTCCTCTAATCCTGCCAAGCAGCGTAGGGCGGTAGATTTACCGCAGCCTGAGGGCCCAACCAAAACCAGGAATTCCTTATCAGGAACATCGAGGTTGAGGTTATTGACGCCAATGACATCTCCCCAGGCTTTAACCATGTTTCGATACTGTACTTTTGCCATTTTGCCTCCATAAGTGTTGATAAGTTTGGTTCGCTAACTTAACTTAATCTCAACAACGCTGCTATAGCCACAGGGCCAAATCACTGGATTGTCGAATCACCAGCGACGGGGTGAAGACAACGTTGTCTTGCTCCAAAGATTCGCCGCGCACTTGGGCCATAAGCATTCGGCAGGCTTGCTGGCCAAGCTGGTAGGCCGGCCGATGGACGGTGGTCAGGGGTGGTTGAGAATATTCGGTCAGTAGAATATCGCCATAACCGGTCACCACGACATCACTGCCTACTTCTAGCCCCTGGTCTTGGATGGCCGCCATCACGCCCAAGGCTACAATATCGTCAGCCGCTATAATAGCTGTGGGTGCTTCCGGTTTACTGAGCAGAGTCTGAGCAACCCGGTAGCCATCCTTTTGAGACAACTCACTGGTCTGGATATAGTCTGGATTAACATTTAAGCCAGCTTGCTGCATTCCCTCATGAAAGCCGGCCAGGAAATCGGAGGAGAAGAATAGCTCATTGGGGGTATTGACTAAGGCAATTCGTTGATGCCCTTGTCCGGCCAGGTGCTCCACCACCAGTCGCGCCCCCGCAACCGAGTCTTCTGAAACCGTTAGGAACTCTCCCTGCAAATTTGTGGCTCCTATGACGATGAAAGGAAACTTTTTTTGTTTCAACATTTCGATGCGCTCGTCTCGCCAGCGGGGCCGAGCCACGATCATCCCATCGACTCTACGGCTGTTAATTAGCCGCAAATAAGCATAGTTCTCTTCAGGACCGGGAGCAGAGGTGGAAACCAGCAGATCAAAGCCACGCTCGGCGGCCTCGTGTGTGATGCCGGCCAGCAGTTCGCTAAAGTAAGGATCCGCACTTCGGGGGGATAGAGAGGGAATAATAAAACCCAGGGTATCGGAGGGAGCGTAGCCCATTTCTCGGGCCACGCGTTTGATGTGTTCCCGGGTTTCGGTGCTGATATCCTCGTGATTGTTAAGGGCTCGAGATACAGCCGCCACCGATTTCCCTACAGCTTCGGCAATATCTTTTAGGGTAACTCCATCCTTGTTGCTATGTTTCGACATGGAAGGTTATTAGGGTTTATTAACTAAAATAGTTTAGTTAAACTATAATATATACTAAAACAGTTTAGCTGTCAAATGCAAAAAAAAGAGCCTGGTGTTTATTGTCCAGGCTCTACAACCGTATAGGATATGTAACCATTTTTAACCAACATATTTACCAAATTTTTTATGTCGGCTAACTTTGAGATAATGTCTTCTTTTGTGTTCGCCACTTATGCGTCAGCCAAGCATCTTTGCTTTTTAGGCTGTGTTTCTTAAGCGACACTATCTCCGGTCAGCCGCTCTGTATCCCAGTCTGGTGCCACGATAGGGACCTCCTTGTGCCTAATCAGAATTGTTAGTTAATCTTTACAATTCTTAGTACTATTATACTATCCTAGTTTATGGGAGTCAATAGCTTATTTGTTCCATTTCTCTACGCTTTCCCCACGCAAGCATTAATCCCTTGTTGGATTATGTTTATTGTCCTAGATATTGTTTATGGTATAATTGAGGCAACCCCGTTGACTGTTGTCTGTTGAGCTTATGACGATCCTATCGGTTCAAAACCTGGGGAAATATTATGGAGGTCAGGATGTTTTTACTGACCTCAATTTTTCTGTTAATCGCGGCGACCGCGTTGCTTTAGTTGGCCCTAACGGTGAAGGTAAAACCACCTTGTTGCGCCTTATTGCTGGAGTAGAAACACCCTCCGTTGGGCAAGTGCAAACAGCCAAAAACTTGAAAATTGGGTATTTAGCTCAACACGCCTCACTAGCCTCAACCAGGGGGACGCTGTGGCAGTTAGCGCTCTCGGCATTTGAAGAATTACGCCAACAAGAAACCGCGCTGCAAGAGATGGAAACCGCTTTATCCGAAACCACCGATCCGGTCCGGCATGATGAACTTCTACGTACCTACGGCGAGGCTCAGTCTCGGTTTGAGTTAGCCGGCGGTTATGGCTACGAGCAGACGTTACAGAGGGTTTTGACCGGCCTCGGTTTTGTCGTTGAAGACTACGACAAGCCCCTATCTGACTTCAGTGGGGGTGAGCAGAGCCGGGCTCATCTGGCCCGGTTGTTGTTGGAGCAATCGGATTTACTGTTGCTCGACGAGCCGACCAATCACCTGGATTTGGAGTCGGTGGAGTGGTTGGAGAATTATCTTCAAAGTTGGCCGGGTTCGATTATCGTTGTGGCCCATGACCGTTACTTCTTGGATAAAGTGGCTACCGGCGTCCTGGAATTATCCTTCGGTACAATTGAAAGCTATCGTGGTAACTTTTCCCATTATGTGAGTCAGCGGTCCGAACGATTTGAGCGGTTGAAAAGAGAATACGAGACTCAGCAGGAGTTTATTACCAAAGAAGAAGAGTTTATCCGCCGCAATATTGCCGGTCAACGCACCAAAGAGGCGCAAGGCCGGCGTAAACGACTAGAGCGCATGGAACGAAGCGCCCGTCCGATTGAGCACAAATCCCTCAACCTGGCTCTGCAAACTACCCTTCGCTCTGGCGATCTGGTCATGGCTACCCACGATCTGGTAGTTGGCTATCCTGAGGAACAGCCGCTCTTCGCCATGTCTGATGTCGAGATTCGGCGTGGGCAGCGGGTGGCTTTATTGGGGCCTAACGGAGCGGGTAAGACTACTTTCATAAAGACAATTTTGAACCAGATTGAGCCTCGGTCCGGCACCATCCGCTTTGGGGCCGGGGTTAAAGTGGGCTATTTTGCCCAAACGCACTCTACGCTTAATCTTGAAGCATCGATTCTGGATGAAATTCTGTCAGTAAAGAACTTGCCCATCGGTGAGGCCCGAAACTTACTAGGGGCGTTTCTCTTCAGTGGTGATGATGTCTTTAAAGCGGTTGGCACATTGTCCGGGGGCGAACGTAGTCGGGTGGCTCTGGCTAAACTTACCCTAACCGGCGCTAACTTTCTGATCTTGGACGAGCCGACCAACCATCTTGATATCGCCTCTCAGGAAAATCTAGAGACAGTGCTTAGAGAATTTACCGGTACTATTTTGATGGTTTCGCATGACCGGTATTTTGTTGATGCGCTGGCTACTCACAGTTGGGCCCTCGACCCAAAGACAAAGTCAGTGGTGTTCCTAGAGGGCGGGTATAGTAGCTATTTGGCTTATCGAAGTAGCCAAAATGGCCAGAGCCAACCCCTTGAAACGGATGAAAAACCGGAGTCGCAGCGCCAGCGAGAGCTTTCCAAAGCAGAAAAGCGGGCTACGGAGAGACGGGCCCGGCAGATTGCCGAAATCGAGAGTACCATCGAAGCCACAGAGGAAAAGCTGGCTAATCTGACCGAAGCTTTGGAAGCGGCCAGTTTGGCCCAAGATTTGGCTCGATTGCAGCAGTTAAGCCAGGATTATCAGAATACAGAAATAGAACTGGAGCAGCTTTTGACCCAGTGGACCGAATTGGAGTCTCAAGCTTAGGGAGGAAGCCGTGACTGAAAAAATAGTGATTGGCTTGACCGGTAACATTGCCACCGGCAAGAGCATCGTGATGCGGATGCTGCAAGAACTTGGCGCTACAACCATTGATGCTGATAAACTGGTCCATGTTTTGATGCGTAAAGGTGGTCCGGCTTATCAGGCTATCGTCAATGAATTTGGTAACTTCATTCTGGATCAGAGCGGCGAGATCAGCCGGCCAAAGTTAGGCAAAATCGTCTTTAATGATCCTGGGGCGCTGTCTAAATTAGAGACGCTGACTCATCCTTCGGTGCTGGCCGAAATTGAAAAGCGAGTGGCGGCGGCGCCAACACCGGTGATTGTAGTTGAGGCGATAAAGTTGTTTGAATCTGGTTTGGCCAATCACTGCACCTCAAAGTGGGTGGTGATGGCCCCGCCGGAGATGCAGTACAAGCGTCTGATTGAGCGCCGCCGAATGACGCCGGATCAGGCCAAGCAGCGGATTTTGGCTCAAGGTTCTCAACGCGAGAAGGCGGTCAAAGCTGATGTCATCATCGACAACAGTGGGGCATTGGTCAAGACTTGGGGTGTGGTCAAAAAGCGCTATACTGATCTGCTCAACGCTCGCCAGCCCAAATCTAGACCTGTTTCACCGGTGGCCTCTCCTCTGAAAACGGATGCGCCTACGGTGGAGAGCCGTCAGCGGCCTGCGCCGCCTAAGCCCATCGAAAGTGAAGGCTTGGTCCTTCGCCGGGCCAAGCGTGATGACCTTGGGGTTATGACTGACCTGGTTGTGACCGGTACGAGTGGAGCCGTTAAGCCCGATGTAAGCGATATGATGGAGTCGCTTTTTTCCCGCGCTTATTTAATTGCCGTCGATAGTGGCCGAGCCGTGGGCATGATTGGTTGGCAAGCGGAGAACCTGGTGGCTGGCCTGCAAGATTTTTACATGCGGAGTGACGACCTGTGGTCGACCGTCGGGGTCGATATGCTTAAAAAGGTCCAGGATGAAGTTGATAGTCTATCCTGCGAAGCGGCCCTGGTTTTCGTGCTTGATCAGGCCGGTTCCAAGCCAATTGAATTTTTGGAGAGCCAGGGATACGAGCGCACCGAAAGCTCAAGCCTGGTGCCGGATTGGCGTGAAGCTGCCCAGGAATGGCAGCCGGACCACAGTATCATGCTTTACAAAAAGCTGCGTGAACAGCGGATTATGGTGCCCATTTAAGAGGAGTTTGGATTGTTATGGAAGCGATCAAGAAATTTGCCAACGATCATCCTCAAATCACCTCTTGGATCGTCTTAGCGATCGGGATGGTTATTATTCTGGTCTGGTCGGCCAGTGATGTAGGCTTTACCTCAAGTCAGTGGACGGCGTTGATCGTTACCACTATTTTGCTGGCGGGGGCCTGCGTTTGGATCATCGGTTGGGAAGATGACGAAGATGACTTTGAAGAAGAGCGAGTGACCGTCGAGGAAGCCCAAACAGAAACTAAAAAAGAAGAAGTTTAGTCTTAACTAACGCTTGACGTAATATTGAGGGCACGCTGGAGGTGCCCTTTTTTATTTAGTTACAGCAAATTCGGTGGTTTGGAGGTGCAGAGCGCCAATGTCTTCCAGCGTGACAGGCGCCGAAAGCATCGGAGTCCAGGAGAAGCGAGCGCTTTGCAGATCCTGAACCAGCCGTCCGTCTTTTAGAAACGGTTCGCTGATAGGCAGACCAAATCGAACCGAGCCGCCGTGCGTTTCAAAGTAGGTTAGAAAATCACCACTGAGGGTGTGACCGGTTTTGGGAAAGTAGCGACGCCTTGTCTCTTGGCTACTAGGCAGACTAGAGACCGGGATTGGAGGACGGCGGCGGTGGAGTAACTCGCCTAGCCAGCCGACAGTAATTCGGTAGGCCGGTTCATTCTCTGGGTGATACTCCAGCCGACCTTTCTCAAAATACTGTACCTGCCAACCGTCGACCACAACCACTGCGGTCAGAGGCTGCCCCAGGCTTTCCACGCCACCGAAGCGGTAAAAAAACTCAAGAAATTTTCCCTCAACGATAATGCCCGTCTTGCCCACAAACGGCGTGAGCAGGGTGGAATCGTTCGGTGGCTGGACCGCCTGGCGGCAAGCCGGCAGAAGGAAGAGGGTTAGTAGCAACAGTTTGAGTATTTGCCGACGGTTGATTTTAAGTCTGCGGCCCGCAGTGACGGCCCATCCCATCGCCTACCTCCTTAGAGTCTCTCGTAAGGTGAGAGGGCCATTATCTTAGGTTAGTGAGACAATAATTGGCAAGTTCAGAAAGCGCAGACTATATTTCCATGTGACATCAAATTAAGCTGATGCTATAATTAAGCGTTGTAGGCTTAAAACTCCTGCTATTGCTCAAAGCCTCATCCTTGGAGTTAAGTGCGCTTAAGGGGCACGAACGGACTGACCATTATGGCGGTACTCGCCCAGCGACGAACAGAGAGATATTTTGGCCTTCGGGAGATGGACCCCTTACGGGATTTGCGCGGCGTGGCGGACCTGATCGAAGAGGCCTTTGCCGATGACCTTGATCGCTCCGGACAAAAAGCCTTGCGAGAGCTTCGCTGGTTAAGCCGGTTAAAGCCGGTGTTGTGGTGGATGACCTACACCAACCCCGAGCACACCGACTTTCTGTCTGGCTTTGTCTGGGAAGAAGAGCGTAAAATTGTAGGCAACATTACCGTCAACCGCACGCGAGCCAGTTCTCGGCGTTGGCTGATTAGCAACCTGGCTGTCTCAAAGGCGTACCGTGGTCGAGGGGTGGCCCGTGGGTTAATGTTTGCCGGGATGGAACTGGTGAAGGAATATAGCGGTGCGTCAGTGGCGCTACAAGTGCGAGCCGATAATGAACCGGCTCGCCGGTTGTATGACTCGCTCGGCTTTAAGGAGATCTCCGGATCAGCCCATCTGCACGTCAGCTTCATTCCCCGGGTCCAAATTCAGCCGCTGCCCGGAAATTTGGTCATACGCCCTCGCAATGGTGGACTCAAGGATACGCGCGAGGCTTACAATCTGGCCAGTGCAGCCACTCCGTCCAACACCCAAAAAGAGTGGCCCCTGCGCCAAAATCAGTTTCGGATTACGGGCGATCCAATCGGCAACTTCTTCCGGCGTCTGGTTGGGGATGGGGCATCGTCTCATTGGGTAGTGGAGGATGGGGCCCGTTTTGTAGCCCTGTTAAATGTGCGACCCGGTACTTGGCGACAACCTCACAGTATTGATCTTCTGGTTCACCCTGACTGGCGAGGTTCTCTTGAAAAACCGCTTATTAGCCGCGCGCTCGAATATCTGCATCATTGGCCAGGCCGAGAGTTGGTGGTGAAGCACGCGACCGACCACCCCGAGGCAATTAGTGCCTACAAAGCCTTGGGTCTGATTGAAAAACAAACCCTAATTTGGATGAAATTAGAGTTGTAAGTATGATTGAAGGTCCGCAGCTATGGACTTATCAATCATTATCGTCAACTACAATACGCGCGATCTGTTGCGTGACTGCCTAAACTCCATCTTTGCCAGCCGGGGTGATTTTAGTTACCAGGTCATCGTGGTAGATAACGCCTCGACAGACGGGAGTGCGGCGATGGTTGAGTCGGAGTTTCCGCCGGTTAAGCTCATTGCCAGTCAGGTCAATGGCGGCTTTGCCTACGCTAACAACTTAGGCCTACGCTGGGCAGGTTTTGACGCCGGCAGTGACCCTCAGCCGGCGGTGCCCCGTTATGCCCTCCTGCTCAATCCGGATACCCTCCTGCCGCCCCCAGCTTTGGTCGATATGCTTGCCTTCCTTGATCATCATCCCGAGGTGGGCGCCGCCGGTCCGAAGCTGCTTCTCCCTGACGGGACTTTGGATCTGGCTTGCCGCCGAGCTTTCCCCACCCCCTTGGTCAGCTTTTACCGAATGGTTGGCCTCTCGAAACTCTTTCCTCAGAGTCGTTTCTTTGGTCGCTACAACATGACTTTTGCTGACCCGGATGAACTGCTGGAAGTGGACGCGGTAGTTGGGGCGTTTATGATGGTTCGCCGCGAGGCTATTGCTCAGGCGGGGTTGCTGGATGAAACCTACTTTATGTACGGCGAGGATCTGGACTGGGCTTACCAGATTAAAGCCCACGGTTGGAAGATTTTCTACAATCCCGGCGTAACCGTGACCCACGTCAAACGAGCGGCCAGCCGGACCAGTCCTAAGGCCCAAATTGAATTCTACCGGGCCATGGATATCTTTTATCGTAAATTTTATGCCAAAAGTACACCGCTGTGGTTGCACCTGTTGGTAGTGATGGGGATCAACCTCAAGTGGCGAGTCACGCAGTTGAAATCTTATTTGGCCCACTTGGGTTAAACAGGATGGCAAACGGCTATGAAGAAACGAGCTTCGTTACTGTATACCATCTCGCTAGTGCTGGTCGATGCCGTGACTGTAGCCCTAGCTTTTTTCATTGGCTATCAGTTGCGCTTGCGTTCTGATTATCAGAACATCCTTCCCTTTTCAGCGTATATGGGCATGGCCCTGGTGCACGTGGCCTCAGTCATGATTGTCTTCTTTTTCTACCGTCTCTACCACCGCCAGCGGTCGCTCTCTTATATTGACCAGTTTTATGCTATCTTTGGTGCGGCTTCGGTAGGGACAATCATTGCCATCGCCTTTATCTCCTTCTTTTTTAAGAATCAGCTTGATTACCCACGCTTGATGATGGTCTACGTCTGGCTGTTGACGATCATTTTTGCCGCGCTGGGGCGAGCTTTACAGTCGCGCGTTCAGCTTTCGCTGCGCTCAAGGGGGTGGGGCGAGGAAGGGGTCCTGATCGTCGGTACCGGCGAGGTGGGCCGCATCGTGCTGCGTAAGATTAAGCGGTCACCGGAGTTGGGCTACAAAGTTATTGGCTTTGTAGATGACCACCCGAAAACCCGGGCTATTCAGGATACGCCGGTGCTGGGCACCATCAACGACATCCCCGAACTGATTCAATCGGAGTCGGTTCGGGAAGTAATTATCGCCTTGCAAGAGGCGACCCACTACGAGATTCTGCGGATTATCGGTTTGTGTGACCAGAATCGAGTCTCGGTCAAGGTCTTCCCGGACGTGTTCCAGATCATGGCCGGCGAAGTCACCATTGGCGATTTGGGCGGGCTACCGCTGCTGTCCGTGCGAGACACGGCCCTGCGCGGCTGGCGGCTGATCCTCAAGCGCATCGTCGATGTGGGGGGCAGCGCGGTCTGTCTGGTGATTGTCTCGCCGGTGATGATGTTGCTGGCGATGCTAATCAAGTTGGAGTCGGAGGGGCCGGTCTTTTATGCTCAAGAACGGATGGGGTTGGATGGAAAGCGATTTATGATGCTTAAATTTCGGTCGATGCGGGCCGATGCGGAAGAAGAGAGCGGTCCCGTTTGGACCAAGCCCAATGATGATCGACGCACCCGCTTGGGGGCTTTACTGCGGCGCTTTTCGGTCGATGAGTTACCGCAGTTGATCAATGTTCTGCTGGGGGAAATGAGTTTGGTCGGCCCTCGACCGGAACGTCCGATCTTCGTCGAGGAGTTCAAGAAAGACATTCCGCGTTATATGGATCGCCATCGGGAAAAAGCCGGAATGACCGGTTGGGCTCAAATTAATGGTTTGCGGGGTGATACCTCGATTATCGAGCGAACCAAGTATGATTTGTGGTATATCGAAAATTGGTCGCTTTTGCTCGATTTCCGCATCATTGCCCGAACGATTATGCATATCTTTAAGGATGATACGGCTTACTGATTCTGGATCGTTAGCCCAAAACTGCTCACCATGTTTCACGTGAAACATGACTTGGCAGTAATTATTCAAGTGAGGAGAAGCTCTTGCCCCGCATCTGTGATTACGAAGGCAGCCGGTACCGGACCGATTTCTGGGAAAACCAAAACCGAGATTATGAGGATGCGGTTGAACGGGTAGCGATGAAAAAACTGTTGCCACCCACCGGCCAGCGTCTGATCGAAGTGGGGGGTGGGTTTGGCCGGCTGGTCGATCTGTATCAGGGATACGATCAGATTTTTTTGACGGACTATGCTCGCACCCAATTGGAAGAAGCCCAGCGTTGCTTGGGGCCAGACCAGCGGATCACTTATGTTGTCGCCGATGTTTACAAGCTGCCATTTGTTGACAACCTCTTTGACACGCTGGCGATGGTCCGGGTTATGCATCACCTGGTGGATGTGCCGGCCGCGCTTGGCGAGATACGGCGCGTCATCCGGCCGGGGGGAACGAGCGTCATCGAGTACGCTAGCAAGTTCCATCTCAAGTCGCTCTTGCGTTGGGCCCTGGGACGGCAGAGGTGGAGTCCGTTCGACCAGACCCCGCTTGAGTTTGTTGAACTTAACTTTGATTTTCATCCAGGTTGGATGCACCGCCAGTTTGAGTTAGCCGGCCTGCGTCTCACCGGCATCCGAACCCTCTCGCATTACCGGCTCGATGTCCTTAAACGCCACTTGCCGACCGGGCTACTGGTCAAGTTGGATAGCTTGGCCCAACCGACCGGTAAGTGGTGGCAACTCACACCGAGCGTGTTTGTGCAGGCTCAGGTCGATAAACCGCAGAGCCTGGCCGCTCAAGGCATCTTTCGCTGCCCCATTTGCCATGCCACCGATTTTGCTCAAACTCAGTTTCCGCCTCCGGAGGGTGAATTGTGGCTTTGCCAAAACTGTCACGCCGGCTGGTCCGTCCGAGACGGTATCTATGATTTCAAAACTCCGGTTCAACCTCCGGCTTGACATCTACGCGTATTGAAAATCTAACCTGCTTATGTTATGATAGATTGTGATTATGTCACGTTGATGATCGCGTGTCTCAAAAATAGTCTGTCGAGGGAAGCGGTTATGAATCTATCGCAGCGAGTCGCCGGTCTAAGCAACCCGCTGAAAGCGGTGGTTTGTTTTACAGCGCTGGCAGCCATCGGCCTCTTTTGGAGTTATGCTGAAGCAGCCGCCCAGGGTCCGGTCAACATTATCCAAAATGGTGGTTTTGAAGAGCGCGTTGCTGACGGCTCCGGTTTGCCGGTTGGCTGGGGGCCGGCCAGTAACTACGGCGGCGAGTTCGGTTGGTATGACGAGGCATGGCCGGAAGCGGTTCGAACCGGTCAGTTCGCCCAGTTGATGGAAATCGATGACGTCTACACCGATACCGAGGCGGTCATGGCCATCTACCAAACCCTCAACCTGGCCGCTAACGCCGAATATGACTTGACCATCCACGCCATCATGCGCTCTGACTATCGTTTTGAAGAGCGAAATCAAGGGGTGTATGAGATGCAGTGGGGCGTTGATCCCTTGGGTGAGGGCCGTTTGGCTAACGTGGAGACCTGGCTAACCTTACCGTTGACTGAACAGTACCGCCTGGGTTCTAACGGAACTTTTCCCGATGACGTTCCCCTGTTTTATGAAGTGGCCACCGGCACTATCCGGACTGGACCGACCAATGCCCGCGTCTCCCTCTTTATCAAGGGTGTCAAGAACGAACAAGACGCGCCAGAAGTAAACTTCAATATCGACGATGTCTCGCTAGTCGGCCCGATTTATAACCGGGCCACTACCTCAGTTTTGCCTACCTCCGGCGAGTCGCTACTCCCGGTTACGGGCGAGGTGACCGGTTCAGCGCTCTCACCGGGGGCAGTGATATTGGGCAGTCTGGTTTTGCTCGCTACAGGCGCGGTCGCTACTTCCGGCTTACTGGGCCCGCGGCGTGATGATCAGGCCTCTTAACCGAGCGCCCCTCGCTTGGAGCTTGCTGTCGCTAACGGACTGCCTTAAAGTCCGGCTGAAGCTTTCCCCCCAAGCCGGACAATTGGCCCGCTTCTTGGCCGGCCCGTAGCAGACAGTCTCCCCGGCCTCCGAGCGTACGGATAAGGGACAGCCGATAAAGCTGTCCCTTATTTTGATTCAGATACTTCTTCCTTTGTCCTCCAGTACAAAATGTAGTATACTTAAACATCATTAGCCACTATGTGTAGATAAAGTCCGCAACTTGGTCAAGGGGTTTTGCTCACGCTTTAGCTGAATTTCAACACCTTACATCGTGGCAATGACCAAACCCCCTAAGGAAATCAATCATTAAATAGGAAAAAAACCATGAAGGTTGCCTGTCTACAAGAGAATTTGGCTAAAGGTCTCACTATTGTTGGCCGAGCAGTGGCCAGTCGCAGCACATTGCCGGTCCTCTCTAATGTCCTGTTGTCCACGGATGGCGAAGGGAAACTGAAGCTGTCGGCCAACAATTTTGAACTGGGCATTAACTGTTGGGTCGACGCCAAGATCGAGCAAGAGGGCGCCATTACCGTGCCGGCGCGCCTGCTGGCGGACTTTGTTAACTCGCTGCCGCCGGAGCGGATCGATATGCAGCTTGATGAGTCGACTCAAACGCTCAACTTGCGCTGCGCTCGCGTAGAATCAAATATCAAAGGCATTGATGCCGAAGAGTTTCCAACCGTGGCCACAGCCACCGAAAACGACCTCGTGATCAGACTCAATCCGGAGTCGCTGCGGTTGATGATCAAGCAAGTTGTCTTTGCGGCGGCCACGGATGAAAGCCGGCCTGTCTTTACCGGGGTCTTGGTAAAATTTGACGGGGATAATCTGACGATGGCCGCGGCTGATGGTTTCCGCCTTTCAGTCAAGCTGACCCAGCTTAGCCAGCACGCCGCCGATGCCCTGGAGGATTTCAAAGAGGCTTCTCGCTTAATTATTCCGGCTCGGGCTTTAATGGAGCTATCGCGCGTTCTGGGTGATGAGGATGAGGCGGTTGAACTGGTAATTACGCCTGCCCGGCGCCAGGTCATGTTCCGCATGACCAATGTCGAGTTGGTGTCACAACTTATCGAAGGCGATTTTCCCGACTACACCCGGATTATTCCTAAAGGGCATAGCACCCGCACGGTTATCGATACCGCCGGTTTTCTCAACGCGGTTCGGATTTCCCACCTCTTCGCCCGGGACTCGGCCAATATTGTCAAGTTGGATATCTCGCCTAGCGGGGATGAACTGATGAATGGCCGGGTCACGCTGCAAGCCACCAGCGCCGAGTTAGGCGATAACGTCTCTGACATCGACGCATCCATCGAAGGCAATGCGGTCGAAATCGCTTTCAATGCCAAATATTTGATCGATGTTTTGTCGGTGATCGACTCTCCGCAGTTTGTCTTGGAAACCAGCAGCCCCTCCAGTCCGGGTGTCTTCCGAACGGTCGGGGATGAGAGTTTCACTCACGTCATTATGCCGATGCACATCAATCAGGGCTAGTAGTTTTGTAAGACCAGCGGCTCGTCTGTCGCTCGCAGTAAAAAAAAAGCCGGCAAGTAAGATGCCGGCTTTTTTGCTTGCTGAAGAGTTACTGAAGCAGGTGTAATAACATCACCTGGACCATCACCACCGCAATCAGCACGCCGACCAGCGAACCGTAAATGACCTGGCGAGTAGTGTGCCGGGCCAGCCGCACCCGGGACCAGCCAACCAAGGGGATGAGTAAGACTGTCGGTAGCGCAGTGGTCCCGATGACCATTAACGTGGCCGTTACCGCTGCTGCAATTGTCGCGCCATGGAAACTTATTTTCCAGAAGAGAGTCACAAAGCCCAAAATCCCGACCAGCACCACTGTGGTCACGACAAACGCATCCACGATGCGTGGGGCTGACCAGTATCGCATTAACCCGATACACAGGGTGAGCCAGACCATCAGCACAAAGAGCGGCCGGGCTCGAGTTTCACGCCGTGGCATAAAAATGTCCTCAAGCGCGCCTTTTTTAACCAACCACAGCACATAGAGCAGCGGCGGTACGACCAGCAAGGGCATCAACAGCCCCAACCAGATGAGCACTTCCAAGGGGTTGTCGGCATACTGCATCGTCACGATTGAGGTGATCGCCACCCCCACCACATGCGGGCTGATGACGGCCGATATCCAGCGTGCCACAGCCTCATCGTAATATTTTAGAGTGATCAAGGTTGATTTCACTGAGCTTAACATCGGCTTAGAGTTCGACTCCTGGTAACATAGCGTCGCAGGCCGGAGGTTTTGGAATAAAATTCCCAAGAGTCATTTTCATAGTTGGGTCTCCCACCCCCGGTTCTGCCGATTTCCTTAAAATTGAAACTGAAGAAAAACTTGATCGAGGGAGTAAAACGCCCACATGACCAAAGTCACGTGGGCGTAAAATTATTCTTCTCTTATTTTAGAGAGATAGCCGGTTCGCGTCAATTGACCAAATGTCCTGATTCAGGGTTTGAAAGCACAAGACTGTGGTTTTATGCCGGGAAGCCCCCAGATTTTGATTTTTTGGAAGCTGTTTTACCCTGAATCTACCAGCCTCGGGTGGCCAGCATCTCTTTCTCTGGCAAGCTGCCCACGCTGATGCCCACCATCGGTTCCCCCAAATCCTGGCTGACTTCGGCCAGAATTTCAGGATTGTTGTAGTGGGTTACGGCCTGAACAATGGCCTTAGCCCGCTTGGCCGGATTCCCGCTCTTGAAGATACCGCTGCCGACAAAAACACCGTCCACGCCAAGCTGCATCATCAGGGCCGCATCCGCGGGAGTAGCCACGCCGCCCGCGGCAAAGTTAACCACCGGCAGGCGACCCAACTCCTTGGTCTCCTTCACCAGATCATAGGGCGCGCCGATCTCTTTGGCGTAGGTCATCAGCTCCTCGGCGGGCATATTTTGGAGGCGGCGAATCTCACCCAACACAGTCCGGGCGTGGCGCACAGCTTCGACCACGTCGCCGGTGCCGGCTTCACCTTTGGTCCGGATCATGGCTGCTCCCTCCCCGATCCGGCGCAGCGCTTCACCCAAATTGCGGCAGCCGCAGACAAAAGGCACCTTGAAGTTGTGCTTGTTGATATGGTACATCTCGTCGGCCGGGGTCAGAACCTCGCTCTCATCGATGTAATCCACCCCGATGGCTTCCAGGATTTGGGCTTCGACAAAGTGGCCGATGCGAGCCTTGGCCATAACCGGGATTGACACGGCCTCGATGATGCCCCGGATCATACCCGGATCGCTCATGCGCGCTACCCCCCCTTGGACCCGAATATCGGCGGGGACGCGCTCCAGGGCCATGACTGCGCAGGCCCCGGCCTCTTCGGCGATTTGGGCTTGCTCCGGCGTGACCACATCCATGATTACCCCACCCTTGAGCATCTGCGCCATCCCGGCCTTAACTCGCCAGGTGGCCACATCGTGACCGTTTAGACCTGGTTGTTTGTTCGTATTTCCGTTTTGCGTTGTCATTTTGACTCCTTCATTACTAGATTATTGCTAGATTTTTGACAAAAGTTGTCGTGGGACGTGGAACGTGAACCAAAGATTTACGTTCCACGTCCCACGTTTTAGGCTCCCACCTTGCTCTTGGCAATGGCGTGATCCGCATGGGCCTCGAGTACTTTTTTATAGATCGCCATCGCCTCGTCGTCATTGCCTTGCGCCTCGAGGTGCAAGGCGTAGGAACAAGCCTCATCCGGCTTCATGGCTTCAGGCGTCATCTTGCCGCCGAGCATGTAACAAAAGGCCTTGTAACCAACTTTCGGCCCGTCTTTCGTGACAATCTTGCTCAAATCTTCTTTGGTTTGCGCTTGATCAAGTTCAAACTCGACTCGCTTCAGCTCCTCGTAGGGCGCCATTGGACTGTAGGGTTTTTTGGACATTGGGGTTCCACCTCACTCACGTTTTTATTTGTTCATAAACTCTGCGCTGCACGCTCGCGCGCAGTCCAGCACATAGTCAATATCCTCGGCTTCGATGCCGTAGTGGGTTACGGCGCGAATCGCATAGGGACCATCGCCGATAATGACGCCGTGGTCTCGCATATATGGCCCAAAGTGGCCCACCAGCGGTTCAGCCAGGCTGAAGAAAACCATATTGGTTTGGACCATCTCCAAATTGAGGTCGAAGCCGGGGATGACCAGTAGCCCTTCGGCCAGGCGGCGAGCGTTGACATGGTCGTCGCCGAGGCGCTCGACCATCTGGGTCAGGGCGATGATCCCTGCTGCGGCCAGCACGCCGGCCTGTCGCATCCCCCCGCCGACCATTTTGCGTAAGCGGCGGGCCCGGTCGATGAAGTCAGCCGGCCCGCACAGCACCGAGCCGACCGGCGCCGCCAGCCCTTTTGACAAGCAGACAGAGACGGTATCGTAGTGACGGCTAATGGTTTGGACCTCCACGCCAAGCTTGACGGCCGCGTTGAAGATCCGTGCCCCGTCTAGATGGATTGCCAGACCGTGCGCCCGGGCCAGGGCCCTGGCCTCGGCCTGGTAGTCGAGAGGCAGCACCTTGCCGCCCTGCGTATTTTCCAGACAGAGCAGGCGGGTTCTGGCAAAATGGTAGTCATTCGGCTTGATCGCCGCCTTGACCTGGTCCAGATTAAGCGTGCCATCCGGCTGAAAATCGAGCGGCTGGGGCTGAACACTGCCGAGCACGGCCGCCCCGCCAGCTTCGTACTTATAGGTATGGGCCGTTTGGCCGACGATATACTCCTCACCCCGAGCGCAGTGGCTCATAATGGCCAGCAGGTTGCTTTGGGTGCCGCTGGAGACAAAAAGAGCAGCTTCTTTGCCGAGCGTCTCGGCGACCAAGGCTTCCAACTGGTTGACGGTTGGATCTTCGCCGTAGACATCGTCGCCCAACTCGGCGGTGGCCATAGCCTGGCGCATTTCCGGGCTGGGCAGGCTGACGGTGTCGCTGCGTAAGTCGATTTTTCGCATAGAGAATCTCTATTGTTTCATATAGTCCGGCAGGGCTTCGACCAGAAAGTCTTCCCGCGGTGGGCTGAAGATCTCGATATTGATCGTGTCCTCCAGGATGCGGGCGGAATGGGGCATATTTGGCGGGATGACCACCACATCGCCCGGCCCTAAGATCCTGGTCTCACTGCCGAGGGTAAATTCGATCCGGCCGGAGATGACATGCGCAATCTGCTCGTGGGGGTGAGCATGTTCGCTCACCACCCCGCCTTTTTTCAGGGTAAACTGAACCGTCATCGTTTTTTCGCCGCTGATGATCCGGCCAGCGATCTCCGGCGTAAACTGTCTTTGAGGCACATCACTCCAATTGTAGAAAATAGCCATTTGATCTTTTAAATCTCCCTTTATTCTGCCAGAATACGTCGCAACTTGGCTAACGACAAATTGCCCCCGCATAGAATTAGCACGATTTTCTGGCCGGCCAACCGATCTTTCAACTGCAACGCGGCAGCCAGCGGAATTCCACCGGCGCCCTCAGTCAGGTTGTGCGTGTGCTCCATCATCAAAAGCATCGCCTTTTTGATGTCCGCATCGTCGACCAGGATGAAGTCATCCAGGTAATGGCGCATAATCCGCTGGGTGTTGGCAAACGGAACCCGGGTGGCGACCCCTTCGGCAAAGGTTTTCATATCGGCGGTCACCAGTTCGCCGGATTGCCAGCTCAATTGCATGGCCGGGGCCTGAGCCGATTGGGCTGCAATCACCTGGATTTTTGGATTGATGCTCTTGGCCGCAATGCTGGTCCCGCACGCTCCACTGCCGGCGCCAACCGGGACAATGATGGTCTCGACCTCCGGCAGCGCTTCGACAATTTCCAGGCCGTAAGTCCCGACTCCGCAGATCAGTGGTTCTTCGGTCGGACTGACGAAACGGCCGCCTCGCGCCGCCGCCACTTCCATAATCCACTCCCGCGCGGTATCGAAGTCCGGCCCATGGCAGATCACCTCCGCCCCCAGGCCGCGCATGGCCGCTACTTTGCCGGGATTAGCCCCCTCCGGCACGGCGATGGTCGCTTTGAGGCCGTTGACCTTGGCCGCAAAGGCGATACTCTGGCCGTGGTTGCCGGTCGAGGCCGTAAACAAGCCGCCGCGCCGCTCCGCCTCGGTCAGTTGAGCCGCCAGGTTGAGCCCGCCCCGGACCTTAAAAGCCCCAACCGGGTGGTGATTCTCGTGCTTGACCCAGACCTCCGCCCCGACCAGTTCGCTCAGACCGGCGTAATAGTACAACGGCGTCGGCTTGAGATGGCGGTAGACGTGCGGCCGGGCGGCGAAGATATCGTGCAAAGTGGGCATGGGGTGTTCGGGTGTCATCGGTTTACTCCAAAAGTTATTGTCTTTTTCAGATTTCGGGAAGCCATGCTAAGGGCGTAAAACGTAAAGCGTAAATTTACGTTCTACGGCGTCAATTCCACGAAATCCTTTTAAGTCAGAAATTTTCTAACGGATCACGCGCCGCTAAATCACGACCGATCCATTTCGATCGGTCTCCGTGCCCCGGGCCAGTTCGATGTGCTCTTCCACAAAATCCCGGCTGAAACCGGCCTGCTGCCAGGCCTCGAGCATCAGCTTTTCAGCCAGTGCCATCGTTTCGGCATCGACCGTAGGCTGGCTGTGCCACTCGATCCGCCACCGGCCCTCCGTTTGGGATGAAAGGCGTAAAGTACGGTAAGCGCAGGGATACATACAGATCGACGGCGTGGCGATGTGCAGGCGCCGGCCCAGTTGATCGACTTTGCTGAAATGATGGTGACCGGTCAAAACCAGCTTGACCGCCGGGTGCCGGTCGAGCCGTGCCAGCAGTTCGGGGCCGGTATCGCAGACAAAGTGGCGCCACTCGGGCAGATCATCGACCGGGGCCAGCCGGTGCAGCGGGTGATGGACGGTTAAGATGATCAGCTTATCGGCGTGTTCGGCCAGCTCTGCGGCGAGCCAGGCCAACTGCGGTGCATCAATTTCGCCGCCCCAATCCCGGTCACGGATCGAGTCGAGGCCGATGAGCTGGACGTTGGGCCGGATGGCGACCGACCAATAACCGGCTTGGTCCGCCGGGGCGGTGGGCCGGGCGTTGACCTGTGGATTGAACCACTCGGCAAATTCGCGGCGGGTGACCCCCGGCTGGCCGTCCCCCGGGCGGCGGGGCGGGGTGCCCCGGGTGGAGTAACACCGGTTTTCCAC
>CALMIS010000150.1 GCA_937864185.1 uncultured Chloroflexota bacterium | reverse complement strand
CCGAGTGGAAGGGCCGTGGCTTACCGGATAAAAGCTACCCCGGGGATAACAGGCTAGTCTCGCCCAAGAGTTCACATCGACGGCGAGGCTCGGCACCTCGATGTCGGCTCGTCGCATCCTGGGGCTGGAGTAGGTCCCAAGGGTTGGGCTGTTCGCCCATTAAAGCGGTACGCGAGCTGGGTTCAGACCGTCGTGAGACAGGTCGGTCTCTATCCTCTGTGGGCGTAGGTGATTTGCGAGGGGCTGCCCCTAGTACGAGAGGACCGGGGTGGACCAACCTCTAGTGTGCCAGTTGTCTCGCCAGAGGCATCGCTGGGTAGCTATGTTGGGAAAAGATAACCGCTGAAAGCATCTAAGTGGGAAACTTGCCTCAAGATGAGATCACCATCCGGTTAATCCGGGAGAGGTCGCTGGTAGACGACCAGTTTGATAGGTGGCGTGTGTAAGTACAGCAATGTATTCAGCTAAGCCATACTAATGACCGAAGGCTTAATCTCTTCCGTGGTGTCTGAGTATGATCTCACCCGTTCTTTTTAGTTTTTAGAGTACTACAGGGAATAGCTGTTCTAATTGAATAATTTTATGTAAATAAAAGTCTTCTTGGTGATTTTAGCGACGGGGAAACACCCGGCTCCATCCCGAACCCGGCAGTTAAGCCCGTCAGCGCTGATGGTACTTGAGGGGCGACCCTCTGGGAGAGTAAGTCATTGCCAAGGAGGCTTTTTTTATTTTCTTTGCTGTTTTCGTCGCTGTGTGCTACAATCAAACCCAAAATTTGCAGTATAATAATACCTCTCATATAGCCTGTGGTCTGCTCGCTCAAGTCACGGTAAAATGTTTTGTAAAGTGTTGCTTTCCTGACACACTGTTGGAGTAATATTGATAGAGCCTGATAGTACCACCTTAGTTTTTCTCCTTTTTGCTTTACTGACAATTCATTCTTTGTTTGCGGCTGTTAAAGAGTCGGTAGTCAGTGTTCGTAAGTCGCGAAGGTTGCAGTGGATCGAGGAAAAGATCTCTGCTGCCGAGACTATTGAACGTTTGGCCGAGAATCCGACTTTATTATTGGCGGCAGAGCAGATAGTCCTGAAGATTTTTGGGGCTTTTTTTATTGTATCGGCGGTGGTGGCCTTTAACGATAAAGTAGCCGCCTTTTTTGCGATTAATTATTTGACCGCCGCTGTTGGGGTTACTCTTGGAGCGGCAATTTTTCTGTTAATTTTTGGGGAGCTTATTCCTAAAGAAATTGGCCGGCGTCATGCTGAAACCATAGCTGTCTCTTTTATTGCTCCTCTTAACGCCGTTTCTTATCTAGCGAAACCACTCGCCGAAGTGGTGACTCGTATCGGTCGAATTTTAGCAGGCGGTAGTTGGGAGAAGATTGAGGAAGATGTAGTTGGATCGATAACTGAGGAGGATTTACTAAGCTACGTCGATGCAGGCGAAGAGGAAGGAGTCCTTGAAGAAGATGAGAAGGAGATGATTTACTCTATCTTCGGTTTGGCAGATACAACAGCCCGTGAAGTGATGGTGCCCCGGATCGATATCATAGCGGTGGAAGCTGGCTCGTCAATCGACGACGCTATGGACACGATCATCAAGGCGGGCCATTCTCGGGTGCCTGTTTATGAGGATACAATTGATAATATCATCGGTATCTTGTATGTTAAGGATCTCTTGATTCACTGGTTGAAAGAAAGTAAGCCTGAGTCCATTCGTGGTTTGGAAAGAGGTGTTTATTACGTTCCAGAAACGAAAGTGGTTAGTGATTTGTTGCGGGAGCTGCAGACAAAAAAGGTTCATATTGCGGTTGTTGTCGATGAGTATGGTGGGACATCCGGTTTAGTAACCATTGAAGATATTCTTGAAGAAATTGTAGGCGACATCCAAGACGAGCATGACTCCGAAGAAGCTTTAATGCAGTACATTTCTGAGGATGAATATATCTTTAATGCTCGGATGGATTTGGACGATATTAACGATATTCTGTCGATCAGCTTACCAACTGATGAAAGTGATACTTTAGGCGGATTGATTTACGATGCGTTGGGGCGTATCCCAGAAGCGGGTGAGGTCTTAGATGGAGCTTCTTTCAACGTCCCAAATGTAGAAGTTAAGGTGTTAGATGTTGAAGGTAGGCGCATAAAACGAGCCCGGGTTAAGCTCATTAGCGAGGCCAAAACTAACCTTGTTGAAGATCCTGAAACGAGTAAAGAGCAACGAGGTTCATCGGCTTTGATTGGTAAAACCCAAAACTCGTTGTCGTAAGCAGCAAAAGAGGGGTTAGTTTTTAATGCAACCAACACCTGGAAGTGTAACTAACCAAGGACTGGATGAGGAGTACCGGGCTTTGTTACAGCAGGCGCTTAAAGCGAGAGAGTTCTCTTATTCTCCTTATTCGGGATATAAGGTTGGGGCTGCTCTTCGTACTCGAAGTGGTAAAATTTTTGCGGGTTGCAATATTGAGAATGCAGGCTACACTCCCTCAGTCTGCGCCGAGCGAACGGCCCTGTTTAAAGCTGTATCGGAGGGAGAACGAGAATTTGAGGCCATTGCGGTAGTGACGGCTAATGGTGGAGCACCGTGTGGGGTTTGTCGTCAGGTCATTCGAGAGTTTGCTGCTCCTGACCTAGCAATTATCATTGGCGACATTCACGGTCATTACGAAGTGCTCAATTTAGCTGAACTACTGCCTCGCAGCTTTGGTCCAGAAAACCTCCCGCGTCTTTCATAAGTATTTCTTGTGATATTAGACAGGCCAGCGATATAGACCACTGGCCTGTTTGTTTTTCGCAGATTCGTTCTTGTAATAGTATAATTTTTTTATGGTTAACAAAGATCGTCTCTACAGAACTGACGCAATTATTTTGCGACGAGCGGATTTTGGTGAAGCCGATCGAATAATTACCGTTCTTACGCCGGATCGGGGAAAAATTCGGCTGTTAGCAAAAGGTGTACGGAAAACAACAAGTCGCAAAGCTGGTCATGTTGAGCTCTTTATGTTAACCAATTTGCTGGTGGCCCGTGGTCGCACTTGGGATATTATTTCTCAGGCCGAGATCGTGGAGACCTATCGTCACTTACGAGAGGACTTAGATAAGACCAGCCATGCTTACTATGTGGCCGAGTTGGTTGATCGTTTTCTAGAAGAGCATGATCCTAATCAGCCGCTCTTTGAACTGTTGGCTGTAACCCTTGCCCGTCTCGAACACTTGGATAATCCATTCTTGGTGCTGCGTTACTTCGAGATGCATCTGTTGAGTTTGACCGGCTTTCAACCTCAACTGCATTTCTGTGTAGTAACCCAGGAGCCGATTCAGCCGGTTGATAACAATTACTTTCATATTGTTGATGGGGGGGTTCTAAGTGCGGAAGCCGGTCACATGCGACCGAATGCTGAACCACTGCCACTTGCTGTTTTGAAAGTGCTGCGATTTTTGCAAACAGAACCCTGGGAAAAAGTGACCAAGCTTCGATTGTCATCAGCTACCCGACAACATGTTGAACGGCTGTTGATGGGCTACATCACGTATACGTTGGAACGTCAACTCAAAAGTGTCGATTTTATGCGAAAGGTGCAGCGAAATCGGTCATAACCGGTTACTGACCGATTTGTACTGGCCTGGTGGTTGGTGCAAAAGACGGATTACTCCGAACACTTCGCTGATCAAGAGGTTTTTAACGCAAATATGACTAAACCACTCAATTTTCAACAGATCATAATGAAGTTACAGGCTTACTGGGCTGAGCAGGGTGCTCTCATTTGGCAACCCTGGCACGAAGCTGTTGGCGCTGGGACAGCAAACCCCGGAACCACTTTGCGAGTCCTGGGTCCAGAACCTTGGAACATTGCCTACGTTGAGCCTTCGTTTCGGCCGGATGATGGACGCTTTGGCGATAACCCGAACCGGATGCAGATGCATACCCAGTTTCAAGTAATCTTGCAGCCTGATCCGAACAATCCACAAGAGCTTTATCTCGGTAGTCTCTACGCTATTGGTCTCAAGCGGGAAGAGCACGATATTCGTTTTGTGGAAGACAATTGGGAGAGCCCAGCCCTGGGAGCATGGGGCTTAGGCTGGGAAGTGTGGCTAGATGGGATGGAAATCAGCCAGTACACCTACTTCCAACAGGCCGGCGGGCTTGAACTCGACCCCGTGGCGGTAGAGCTGACCTACGGGTTGGAGCGTATTGCGATGTATTTGCAGAACGTGGACAGCGTTTGGAAGATTGATTGGGATGGTCGCCAAATGTATGGCGATATTTTGCTTCGGCAAGAGATCGAATACTGCGAATACAACTTTAATTTCGCCGACGTCGAGGGGTTAGTCGCGGCTTATAACTTTTACGAGGGAGAGTGCAAGCGTTGTCTAGCCCAAGGCGTTGTGATTCCGGCATATGACTATGTTCTGAAGTGCTCTCATACCTTCAATATTCTCGACACTCGGGGCGCCATTGGGGTCACAGAGCGAGCCGCTTACTTTGGCCGGATGAGAAACTTGTCGCGGCAGGTGGCCAAAGCTTTTGTCCAGCAGCGGGAAGAGTTAGGCTTTCCTTTGATGCAGTATATGCCTCAGCGTCCGATTGGGGCGCTAGCGCCGCTGCCACTTCCCGTCGCTGAACCGCAAAGCTTCTTGCTCGAAATTGGTTCCGAGGAACTTCCATCTCATGATGTGACAGATAGTTTAGTCTATTTGAAAGAAGTAGCCCCCCTGTTCTTGGATAGTTTACGTTTAGGTTACGAAAAAGTCTCGGTGGTGGGCTCGCCGCGTCGCCTGACAATCCTGGTTGAAAGGTTAGTGCCCCGTCAGGTTGATTTGGAGGAAATTGTGCGGGGTCCATCGGTGAAAATTGCCTTTGATGCCGATGGTAATCCGACCAAGGCGGCCCAAGGTTTTGCGCGAGGCAAGGGGGTGGATGTCTCTAGCCTAGAAGTTCAGCAGATGGATGGCGGGGACTATGTTGTGGCCAGAGTCCGCACCGAGGGGCGCCCGGCTGCTAAAGTATTGGCTGAAGCGCTGCCTGACTTTATCGAAAGTATCACCTTTGGTAAATCGATGCGTTGGTTAGCTTCGGCGCAGGTGGGCGAGGCGGTTAGCAAGACCACATATAGCCGGCCTATCCGGTGGCTGGTGGCTCTGCTGGGGCCAGATGTGGTGCCTTTCCAATACGCCGGCCTGGTCTCCGGGCGCACAACGCGCGGTTTGCGCCCAGAAGGGTCACCCGCTATTGAGATCCCTTCGGCGGATATTTATCTGGAAACCATGCAAAGTCACTCAATTTTAGTCGATCCGGAAACGCGGCGAAACGCCATCAAGACCCAGCTTGAAGAAGTGGCGGCTAAGGCTGGCGGTCAAGTGCTGGATAATCCTGATTTGCTTGAAGAAGTGACTCACTTAGTTGAGCAGCCAACCGCTTTCCTGGGTAGCTTTGAACAAAAGTACCTTAACTTGCCTAAACCTGTTTTGATTACCGTTATGCGCAAGCACCAACGGTATTTTACGGTAGTCAATTCAACCGATAATTTGTTGCCTCATTTTATTGCCGTGCGGAATGGCGGCTCTGAGTACCTGGATATCGTGCGGCGGGGAAATGAAGGTGTACTACGAGCCCGCTACGCTGATGCCGAATTTTTCTTCAACGAGGACACCTCGCAGAAGCTGGAGGAGTTTTTGCCCCGGCTCGATACGTTGATATTTCAGGAACAGTTGGGCTCGATGTTAGATAAGAGCAAGCGCTTAGAGACTTTAGCCCCACAAATCGGAGAAAAGCTTCAGCTTTCGGACGCAGAGTTGGCGACGGTGGCGCGCGCAGCGAAGCTTTGCAAGGCTGATTTAGCGACGAGTATGGTGGTCGAGTTAACCAGCCTACAGGGGATCATGGGGTATGAATACGCCAAAATTTCCGGCGAAACGGACGATGTGGCCCGAGCCATTATTGAGCACTACTATCCCCATACTTCACTTCCGAATGACCAACTGAGTAGACCAGGCTTGACCCTTAACCTGGCCAACCGGCTCGATAGCCTGTGTGGTTTGTTTGCGGTGGGCAAAGCTCCAACCGGCTCAGCCGACCCCTTTGCTCTTCGACGTGATGCCCTGGCCATTGTGACCAATTTGCTCGAAACGGAAACTAGTTTTGATGTGCGCGATGGATTAAAAATGGCCGCGGCGTTGATGCCGGTGGAGGTTTCAGAGGCATCGCTCCTGGACACCGCAGAGTTTGTGCAGCGTCGTTTGGAGGGGGTCTTGCGAGACGAATACCGGTTACCTCATGATATTGTCCAGGCTGTTCTGGCGGAGCGAGGTCATAATCCCTGGCTGGCCTTGAGTTCGGCCCGCGATTTGACAGCGGCTATTCAGCGGGACGATTGGGAGGAGACGCTTAATGCTTATGCTCGTTGTGTGCGGATCGTCCGGACAGGTGATCAGCTGTATCCACTTCAACCCACTACTTTGACTGAGCCTGTTGAGCGAGATCTCTATGTCGCTTACGAGAAAGTCCGCGCCAGTTTATCTCCGGCTTCGTCGACCGCGGCCGTTATTGAGGCGTTGAGAGAGTTACTGGTAGGACCGATTAATGCCTTCTTTGAGGGTGTTTTGGTCATGGCCGAAGATGAGTCGGTTCGCCGAAATCGACTGGCGTTACTGCAGGGGATTCGCGGGTTAACGAAGGGCCATGCTGATTTTAGTCACTTACAGGGATTCTAGGATGACAACACAAACTTGAGAAGCTAAGGTTCTAGAATTACTCTAACGCAAATTTTTGGCGCAGGGCCTTAACAACAATCGGCGGGGCAAGGTGGTCAATGTTTCCATGGTTGCGAGCGATGTCTTTTAATAGGGCTGAACTAATAAAAGAATATTGCTGACTGGCCATCAGGCAAACCGTCTCAATTTCCGGTTCAAGAGTCCGGTTAAGCAGTGATAGTTGAAGTTCCCACTCAAAATCGGAAGCCATCCGCAGGCCGCGGATAATGGCCTGAGCATTGTGTTCTCTGGCAAACTCTACAGTCAAGCCGTTGTAAGTTTCGATTCTGACGTTGGGGATATCCTTGAGTGCTTCTTCAGTCATCAGTAAACGTTCTTTCAAAGAGAAGAGTAAATTATTTATAGGACGGCTGTAGACGCCTACAATCAGTTCTTCAAAGATGAAGGCAGCCCGCCGGGCAACATCTACATGGCCTAAAGTGATAGGATCGAAGCTGGCCGGATAAATAGCGGTTGTCACTTAACTTAGTCTCTCCTCAAAATCGAATTGATCAAAGATACCTTAGGCCAAGCAGGGTCACAAAAAGAGAGTGAGTCGGATGACTCACCCTACCACTCCTGAATTCTCACTTTTTTTGCGTAGGCGCTAAGATAATCAAATTTAATCATACCAACAATCCTGCCCTTGCAGTAAGGCCATAAGGAGTGGGATTAGCTTGCTGCCTCTTTCAAACCAAACTACGATTTTTCCCAGTCCGCCAACCTTCGCTCTAGCATTTCTACTCTTTTCGAGAGCTGTTCTACCTGCGCCTGGAGTTTTCTAACCGTTTCTTGGATTGGATCGGAGGAACTTGACTGGAAGGGGAATTGCCAGGCTTTCATAATTCTTTGCGTTGTTTCATCGATCTGTTCTTTGAAAGCCTTGGATTGTCTGACGCCTTGGCCCATCGCCTGGAGCATCATATTGGTATAGCTAGAGGCGAACTGTTCCCAAATTTTGAAACTTTCCTGTAGCATCTTCTCTTGACTCATGCTTTTCCCGCTCGAGGCGAGCGTGTCCACAGTCATTTGAGTGAGGTGGCGCTGCATAAAACTGGCAGCCTCAGCAAAGTCCGTAAAACGGTTCTCATCGTTGCCTTGGACGTGCCGAATGTGACCGCGCCAGCGCACGTGTGGCTCTTCTTCAGCATCTTGCCAAAGATCCTGAGTAAATCTGACAACAAATGACGTGATGTTGGAGTTCCTGCTCATAGCGTGCGTTCTTTCTACATATAGCTACATAATAACATTCCATCGTTACACCTGAGTTACAGAATAAAACATTCATAGTGTAGTAATCTCGCGTAGTAAGGCTTCTGTTTCAGGTAAAGGAGGAATACCTAGTTCTTGACTCAGCACTTTAACGCACTGCTGGTAGGTGCGGATTGCCAGCGGGCGATTGCCCTGGTTGATATAAGCTCTCATTTGAATCCGGTAGGCATCTTCCCAGATGGGATCGATATTCAGCACCCGCTGGGTTAAACGAATACTTTCGAGAGGATTTTGATCGAGCACTAGATTGGCTAAAATCGTCATCATCCCTAGGGCTAACACTTGCAGCCGTTCGCGTTCAGCACTGCTCCAGTCGTCATAGCGACGTTCAGGTAGATAATCGCCCTGATACAAATCTAGGGCTAATTGGTAACAGGCTATGGCTCCATTCTTGTCCTCTGCCAGTAATTGGTTTCCGGTAGCTATCTGGTTTTCAAACACCTTGGCATCAATCCAAATAGTCTCAATATTGACACTGTAAGTTAAATCATTGCGTTGGATGAACTGAGGTTCACTGCGGGGCTTACGTTCCGGTTCTAGCACTTTATTTAGAGCGTGAAGGGCTACTTTGAAATTTTGGTTGCCCGTATCTAAGTCAACATCCGGCCATAGGTAATCGATGATCTGCTCTTTGTGCATCCGGGCTGCTTGTTCACGCATGGTGATGAGGAATTGAAAGAGGTGTAAAGCTTTCTCTCGCTTCCACGCCGAGATTGGAATCTCCACGCCGTGGCGCCAGACCCGAAAGCCGGAAAAGGTTTGGACTCGCAGCGGCACGTCTGCGTTCAAAACTGCGGTTGTTGAATCCACTTGCGTCATTGCCGCTATCCATTGAGTTTGGCTTGAGAGAATTTTCACTAAGCGTCATTGTAAGAAGTTTAAGGCTAACCGCAAATCCTTTGTCCAAGTTTTAACCATAGCGTTGACAGCCGGGCCAACCACAGCCGCTGCCGCAGTCGTTGCCAAACCTGGATGGCCTGAACTTGTTCGGCCCGGCTCGGAGAATGCGCGCTGTAAACAGAACGAACGTAGAGGTAGGTCAGCCAGTTTGCTTCTTGCGTTACCGGCTGCAGGCGGTTGCTCCAAGGTAGAGCGTGATCAATTTGCTGGACGTGATGGCTCAAGGCTGCAGCGAGTTCCAGAGGGGTATATGAACTATCGGTTTGAGCGACCAGGGCGTGGCTATATTGCTCCAACTGACCATATAACCTCACTACCGTCTCGGCCGGTGACAGCCGGCGTAGCCGCCAGCCACTGCTCAATGTCCAACCGGCAATCCCGATAGCACTTAATCCTAAAATCCCGATAATCCAAACAATCCAGTTTGAGAGCTGCCAAGGCAAGGACTCCAAATCTTTCGTTGGAGGGAGGATTGGCGGGAAGGCTGGCTCCGGACCGGCGGTGAAGGTCGGTTTTTCGACAGGTTGGGCCGCTGTTGGCTCGAAGCCGATCCAGCCATAGTCTGGAAAGTAGATTTCCGGCCAGGAGTGCGCTTGGGCCTCGGCGATGAGGTACTGCTGGCTGGCAGAGTTATAGTGGCCTCCGACATATCCAACCGCTAGCCGCGCCGGTAGCCCGGCCGCTCGGGCCAAGATCACCATAGCCGTCGCATAGTAATCGCAATAGCCTCGCTGCAAGTCGAACAAGAAATAGTCGACCAGATCGCGTCCAATGGGCGGCTCAGGAAGATCGAGACTATAGGGGAACTGACGAAGATACGCCTCAATGGCTTTGGCCCGCTGGTAAGGAGTGGGAGCGGTAGCGGTTAGATCACGGGCCAGTTTTACGACCCGTTCGGGGATATCCGGCGGCAAGTTTAGGTAGCGATGTCCTAACCAAGCCGGATAGTTACTGCCGGCCGTGCTGAGGTGGTCGGCAGTAGCGATCGAGATTAGCGAGTCGACTTGGTAGCTGTCCGCTGCAATGATGGCCCCGAAGGCATCAGCCGGACTGCGCCACTCAATCTCAAACTGATGGTTTGCCGTCACGATATCACCGGCGGCATAAAGACGGTCGCTTTGATTGCTGACAGTTTGGACGGTCTGGCGCAGCCGCTGCCGATGCGGGGGTAGGGTGACCAGTGTGGGTTCGCCAGGGTCGTAGTGCAGGCGGCGGGTGTCGCGCGTACTCCAGCCGTTGCCGCTGTACCGATCATAGGTTAAGCTGCGCCAATAATACCGTGGCGGTTGGGCTGAGGCGGTGGCGACCGATTCGGCTCTATCACTAGGTTGGAGCAACTCTACCTGAATCAATAAAGCGACTTGACGCGATAGTTCTGGTCCGGAGCCAAGCAAGTGCTGCCGGGGTAGACCGGGAGATCGAAACTCTTGCAGTTTTCCGTTTTGATCTCGCTTTCGGGGATCCACGCCTAAGGATTGGGCAATCGGCTGGCCCAGATCAGCTTGCTTAGAAAAAAGTGCTCTGATTTGCCGGATCGAAAACGAGGGGGTAACCAAAGCCAGGATGACGATAAGGGCGGTGAGGGGCACCACCGCAAGACTCAGTTCGACCAAGAGTTCGCCCGGGTAGTCGATCCGGCGAGCTTGCCAGCTTCGCTCTCGAGCCTGATGCTTGGTAAAGCCCATCAAGAGCAGGATCGAGATGAGCAGCGGCCCTAACCGCAGCGCGTCTTGCGGTCGATAAGCCAAGGTCGTAGCCAGGAGCAGGCCCGCAGGGGTGAGGGCCTGCAGGGGCCGGCCCCGGCGTCGAACCACCCAGCCGGCCCAACCCGCGACCAGCCACAAAATCAAGGCCCAAACGAATGCCGCCACCACCGGATCGAAGATTGGCTGGCTGGTGGTCAGTGAAAGAGCCCAAACGACCAGACGATCGAGGAAGGTGTTAAGCTGAAGCCAGAGGTGGGCTACACCGGCCCCAATCGAGTTGAGAGTGAGGCTACCGTTGAAAGAAGCCGGCCACACCAATTCCCTTAAATGCCGGGCCAGGTTTAGGAGCACTACGTTTAGCCGCCCGATTCGGATCAAGAGCGCTTCAAACCCTAAAACAGTGAAAAGGATAGCGGAGAACCAGGCCGGCAAAGGTTGAGCCGCGCCCAAAGCCCAACCTAAGCCCAGGCCAAAGACGACAGTGGTCAGGGCCAGGCCAGTATCCAGGCCGCGATTGTTCGCCGCCAGCCCGCTGGCCGTACTGCTTAAGGCCAGCAGCAGTAAGCCAAGGTTCAAGATCGCCGGCCAACCCAGCCAGCGGCCCAGTCTTTTAATCCAGATCCATACGATCACGCTTGCTTGTCCTTACGCCAACGGCTGCCACGACTCGTTTTGAGGCCGACGTCTGGCTACAGCCCGGCCGGAGGGCGAAACCCGCCACTCCCACCGGCCCTGTTGCCCGGCCTGAAGGTGAGGTTGGTTTAGGAGATCGGGCGGAATGAGGTAGTAGTCGATACCGAGGTTAGTAAGGAGCGCTTCAATACCCCGCGAGTCGGTTTGCCCCCCAAAGGCAACCGGATCGAGTAACAGTACCGTGACCACGGCCCCGCGTCGCAGCAAGGGCAACATAGCCTCTACCCAGCGACTATCGACGGCGGCGGTAATGATGATCAGACTGGCCAGACGGTTGAGGGTAGGTCGGGATTGGGTTAATAAATCGGCCAAAGGCAAAGAGCCAGGGCGCACTAAAGCCAACTCGCGCAGGATGGTTTGACGCTGGACGTCAGAGCTTTCCGGAGGCAGCCAAATTAGTTGCTGGCCGTAGCCGGCTAAGCCCACCGATCGCCCGGTCCGCAAACCCCGGTCGGCCAGCGAGACCGCCAGAATAATCGCGTGCTCAGCGGTGCTGTTCAAGTCCTGCCCAACCTGGGCGGCCTGGTCAAGATCGACAATGATCCACCAGTCGCCGGACGGCATGCTGTCGAAGAGGCGGACGTAGAAATCCCCTTTGCGGGCGGTGGTGGGCCAGTGAATCCAGTGAAAGCTATCGCCGGGATTATAATCGCGCACACTGGCCGAACTGACGGTCCGTTCGAACAGGTTAGGTTGGCGACGACCTTCGCCAGCGCGACCGCCCGGAGACACTTCGATCTGGGGTAGAGGGACGATGGGGGGGGTGACGGTTAAGGTGGCGGAGTTTGGATGATGGAGCGAAACGGTATAGAGGCCAAAAGGATCGCCGGTGTAAAGCGTAGTCGGTCCTAAAGTAAAAAGGCCACGTTGCGTGCAGACTCCGGCCGTGGTCCAGCGGTTCTGGCTGTGGCCCCCGACCCCGGTTACCCGGCTGGCCGAGTAGCCGGGCATGCGCGTTTCATCGATCACTTCAACCCAGACGGCCGGCACCAGGCCGTTGTTGGTTAAAGTGAATCTTTCTTCTAAGCGATCGCCCACGTGCGCCCAGCCAAAGCGAATTTCGCGTTGAAAGCTTAAGTGCCGGGCCAACTGGCGAGCCCAAAGATAGCCCAGGCCCCAGACACTACCAAGTCCAACCAGAAGAATGGTCCAGCCTTTATACGGAAAGGCCAACTGCATAACGAGCAGCAGGATGACCAGTCCCGGCAGCAGCCGGCTATTCAGTTTTAACCGCGCCTGCCGCAGCGGATTGGGAGAAGATGAGAGAGTCATGGTCACAAATGAAACCAGCAGACGAGGCTGGTTCGCTCCTTAGAGAATAGTATAGCACGCTTTGATTGGCCAAAGTGATTAAATCGGTCGAATCTAAGGCTTAAGATAGTTAGACGCTTTGGTCCTTGAGGATATACGCCCGGTTGAAAAGATAATCAACCTCCCAGTTTGAGTTATTCATCTTTAGACCGATGACAGATGGAGCCGTTAGGGCTATCATGAATATAAGCAGACAATGGGTCTGGCAGGCGTGGAAGTCTAAGGAAATCGAGATGAGAGTCTTTCTAATTACCCCCCGTTGGCGCAAGGTCATCCGTGATCTCTGGCTGAACAAGAGCCGGACGCTGATTGTGGTCTTGTCCATAGCCGTGGGTGTGTTTGCAGTGGGCGTTATTGCCATCTCGCAGATTGTACTCTCGCGTGACTTGCGAGAGACTTATCTGGCCACCAATCCGGCCAGTGCCACGATTTTGACCTTTGACGCTTTTGATGAAGACGTGGTGGAGGCGGTTAAAGGGATGCGCGAGGTAGCGGCGGCGGAGGCGCGTCGCCGGGTAACGGTGCGAATCAAGACCGGGCCGGATGAATGGCGCCCGACCTGGCTGATCGCCATCCCGGATTTCGACGAGATCGAGATCGATCGGTTTTATCCCGAAGCCGGCGCATGGCCGCCCCCGGACCACGAGCTGTTAATTGAACGATCGGCGTTGGGCCTGATGGCGGCGGACGTGGGTGACACAGTGACCGTCAAGACTCCCGAAGGCAAAGAGCGCCAAATGCGGATAGCGGGTTTGGCGCACGACCTCAACGCTCAAATGTATGTTTTTGACGGGGTGGCTTACGGCTACATTACGGCTGATACGCTGGAATGGCTGGGGCAGAGCCAGAACTATAACGAGTTGAGATTCGTGGTCCGCGAGCAGGCCGATGATATGGCCCATATCCAAAGCGTGGCCACGGCCGTGCGAGACAAGATTGAAGACGGAGGCCGGACGGTCTGGTTTACGTTTATTCCGCCGCCCGGCAAACATCTCTTTCTGGATCCGTTTATTCAGGCTATTTCCGTAATGATGGGCACTCTGGCCGTTTTTTCGCTGCTGTTGAGCGGTTTTTTGGTGATCAACACAATCTCGGCGCTGGTGGCGCAGCAAACCCGGCAAATCGGCATGATGAAAGCGATTGGCGCCCGGACCGGTCAGGTAGTGCGCATGTACCTGGCGACCGTGGCAGTCTATGGTGTGCTGGCGTTGCTTATTGCCGTGCCGACCGGCGTGATCGGCGCGCATCTGTTTAGCCGCTTCATAGCCGGCTTCCTTAATTTTGATGTCTCGAGCTTTCGGCTGCCGGCAGAGGTGCTGCTGGCCCAGATTGGGGTGGGTCTCATCGTGCCGATTGTAGCGGCGCTGTACCCAATTTTTGCCGGCGTGAGAGTGACGGTGCGGGAAGCTATCAGCGAGTACGGTCTGGGGCGAGGGCGGTTTGGGAGCGGCCTGATCGATCGTCTGCTGCTGAAAACCCAAAGTAGCTCCCTGCTGCGCCGGCGGTTGTCGCGCCCGCTGCTTTTGTCCCTACGCAATACCTTTCGGCGCAAGACCCGGCTAGGTTTGACCCTGCTGACGCTAATCTTTGGGGGGGCTATCTTCATTACCGTATTTAGCTTACGAGTCTCGATGCTAGATACCCTGCGCAGTTGGCTGGATTACTTTCAATATGATGTGGCGGTTCAATTTGAACGCGATTACCGTATCGAGCGGTTGGTCCGAGAAACTGAAAGCGTGCCCGGCATCGTTAGGGCCGAACCGTGGGCCTTTTACAACACGCGCCGCGTGCGCCCGGATGGCAGCGACAGCAGCAATTTGATCCTGTTTGCTCCACCGGCCGACACCAAATTGATCAAGCCGACGATCATCGCGGGTCGCTGGCTCCGGCCGGAAGATACTAACGCCGTGGTGATCAACTCCCTGGTGAGAACCAATGAGGCTGATATCAAGCTGGGCGACGAAATCACGCTCAAGATTGAAGGTCGTGACTCAACCTGGCAGGTCGTCGGCATAGCGACCGGCGGCTTCCCGACCCCAACCCTATTTGCCAACTACCGCTACTTTGCCGAAGTCGCTCACGACGTAGGTCGGGCCGAGTGGGTGTTTGCGACCACGGCCGAGCACAGCCTTGAATATCAAAATCAGGTGGCGCAGGCACTGGAAGAGCATTTTGAAAAGATTGGCTTTGATGTAGGCACCACCTCAAAAGTAGAAGAGGAGATGGCCGAGGTCGAGTCGATTTTTGAGGTGATTGTGGTCCTGCTGCTCCTGATGGCAGTATTGCTGGCTGTAATCGGTGGGCTGGGGCTGATGGGCACTATGAGCATCAACGTCCTGGAACGGACGCGCGAAATTGGGGTGCTGCGGGCCATCGGTGCCTCGAACCGGAGTGTACGGCGCATTTTTATGGTAGAAGGTATGTTGATCGGCAGCCTGAGCTGGGTGATCGGGACGCTGCTGGCCTATCCGCTCAGCCGGTTGCTGAGCCAGGTGATTGGCGAACAGTTTCTCAGCGCGCCGCTCAACTACACATTCTCGCTTTATGGAGCCGGTATCTGGCTGGCGGTCGTGCTCATTCTGTCGGCCCTAGCCAGCTTTTTGCCGGCCTGGAATGCTTCGCGGCTAACGGTCAGGGAAGTGCTGGCTTACGAGTAGGCCGCCGGCGCAACCAGCCCCACGGTACTTGGAGGGGAGAGCCGCTGGAGGCAAGTCTTAATTGAGCGGGGATTGGGAATTTCAAAAGACCTATGAGGTTTTCAAAACCTCATAGGTCTCACAGACTGAAAAATTTAGAAACCCTACGTCGTTAGAGGGGCCAATCGCGTAGGATGCGCTCGGTCTCTTCTGAGTGACCGGATTCATCCCGAACCATATCTTCAAGCTGGACCACCAGACCTTTGTCGCCGTATTCTTCGGCTTCTTCGGCTCTTTTGGTATAGTCTTGGCCGGCCTGCAGTTCGGCCGCCAAAACCGCTTCCAGCATCTCGCGGTTGGTTTTGGCCGGCGGCACCGGGCGCGGGGTGGTCGTCGGTTCTCCACCCAGCGCGACAATTTTATTGGCTAAGTATTGAGCGTGAAGCTGCTCATCGGCCACTTCAGCCAGAAAGAATTGGGATAGTTGGGGCCGAAATGGGCCGGTTGCTTTGGCGGCATAGGTAATATACTGAATGATAGCCCCGAGTTCGCCGGCCAGATCTTCATTCAGATGGTCGATTAGGGTTTGCTTATCCACTTGAACCTCCTCGGTTATTTGAAAAATGTTTAGTTACAGTTTGATAACTGAATCTTTTACCATTCATTCCTGATTGAAGCAATTTATTGACCGGCTACTTAAACATAACCTCAGGCGTAGTGGCCGCGCATCTCGGGGGGCAGCATGGCGGCGAGGCGTTCCATCAGCAGGCGAGAAAGATCACGAATGGCGTGATATTCGTAGGGTGGCGGACCGGCCATAGCGTTAAAGTCGATCGGCTCGCCCAACTTGACCTCAACCAAGGCGCGTTGCAAATTGGGTTTGGCCAGGTGGGAGCCGATAATGGCGGTGGGAATAACCGGGACTTGGTGCTCTAACGCCAGCTTGACCGTGCCGGTTTTGCCCCGGCCCAGTTTACCTTGATTTTTGCTACGCGTACCTTCCGGGAACAGGCACAAGAGCTGTTGGGCATACAACACTCGGCTGGCGTGCTGCACCGCCCACAGGTCTCGTTCACCACGATTGACGGGAAAGGCGCCATAGTTACGGATGCACCAACCGACCACCGGGTTTTTATAAAGCTCTTTTTTAGCCATAAAGAAGAGTTGGCGGCGCGGATAAATGGCCAAGCTGACCAGCATCGGATCATAGCCGCTAATGTGGTTGGGAGCGACCACGGCGGCGCCTGTCAGCGGAATGTGGTCGATGCCGCTGGTCCGCAACTTGAACTTGAGCGGCAGTAGCCGGGAAAAAATTACTTCCAGCGTGGCGGCCGTTTTAGTTTTATGCAGCGGCCAGGTGGTCTGGTCGCGCCAGTCTTCGGATGGATTTGCCGGAGTCAACGTGTTTGCCATAGTGTCAATCAACCTCTCCCAACTTCCCCCGGCGAGAGGGGGCTGAGGAGGTATTTTCAAGAGAACTCCTTATTCGTTTAGCGCCGCCAGCACTTGCTGGCTGTGGGTCTTGGGTGTGACTTTACGAAAGACTTTTTCGATCTTGCCCTCGGCGTCGATCAAGAAAGTACTGCGTTCAATCCCCCAAAACTTTTTCCCGTACATGGATTTTTCGACCCAGACGCCATACTGTTCGGCGATCTGATGTTCAGGGTCGGCCAGCAGGGTAAAGGGTAAATTTTCAGCGGTCTTGAAGCGGGCCTGGCGCTCCACCGAGTCCGGGCTAACGCCTAAGACCGCGACATTCAGAGCTTCATACTTGGCGTAGTCATCACGGACTCCGCGGGCTTGCTCTGTTCAACCACTGGTCATAGCTTTAGGAAAGAAATAAAGGATCACGCGCCGGCCCCGAAAACTGGCCAGTTGGGTCGGCTGACCTTCATCATTCAACAGTTCAAAATCCGGGGCAAGGCTCCCCTCTTCGAGCATAGGAATCTCCTTACAAAGTTAAATGGATGGTGTGGGCGGTTGGGTGTTTGATCCCCCTCCGGCCAAGGCCTGGCTCGGGTGATGGGAGGTCCAGGCGCCAGGCGAAGTGATTATAGCACAGATAGTCGTGTTCTTAGAAAGTCAGGCCATCGTCAGGAGCGGTCTACCGGCCAATTTGCCGATTATGTCGAACGGCGGTAAGATTCGAGGACCGCAAGCAAATCGACCACAACGCATATTTAGCATGAAGCTTTCCATTGTTATACCCTGCTACAACGAAAACCGGACCATCGCCACTCTCATCCAACAAGTGCTGGCCGTATCCCTCCCGCTTGAGCGAGAACTCATCATCGTCGATGACTTTTCAACCGATGGGACGCGTGCTTTTTTAAGAGCTCTAAAGTCTACGGAGCAGGTTAAGATCATCTTTCACGAGACCAACCGGGGCAAGGGGGCGGCTTTACGCACCGGCTTTCAAGAGGCCAGCGGTGATCTGGTCCTTATTCAAGATGCTGACTTGGAGTACGATCCCAACGAGTATCCGCGCCTGCTCCAGCCGATTCTAGACGGGAAAGCCGATGTCGTATTTGGCTCTCGCTTTGTCGGCAGCGAGAGCCACCGAGTCCTGTACTTTTGGCACTCGCTGGCTAACCGCTTCTTGACCTTCCTCTCAAATATGTTCACCGATCTTAATCTGACCGATATGGAAGTTTGCTACAAAGTCTTCAAGCGCGAAGTCCTGGCCCAGGTTATTCTGGAAGAAGATCGTTTTGGTTTTGAGCCGGAGGTCACCGCTAAAGTGGCCCGGCTGGGCTGCGCGATTTATGAAGTCGGGATTTCGTACTATGGCCGGACCTACGATGAAGGGAAGAAGATCAACTGGAAAGACGGTATCCGCGCTATCTATGTCATTCTCAAGTACGGGCTCTTTAAATCTAAAACCGGATAAGTGACCCGGTTCAAGCTTTTGACAGGCCTATGCCGGTGTGATACAATACTTTCAGTAGATTCTGAAACCTTGAAAGTGTGTATGGCCACCTTAGAGGAAGTGAAAGACAAGTTCATTTTGCACTGGGGCGAGATGGGATCGCTCTGGGGGATCAACCGGACGATGGCTCAGGTCCACGCCTTGCTTTTTCTCTCGCCCGAGCCCTTAAGCGCCAATGATATTATGGACGAACTACAGATTAGCCGGGGCAATGCCAGCATGGCGCTCCGCGAGCTAATTGCCTGGGGTATCGTCACCCGAGTGCATCTTAAGGGAGAGCGACGCGAGTTTTACACGACCGAGAAAGACGTCTGGACTATGTTCCGGATCATTGCGCGGGAGCGGAAAAAGCGCGAAGTGGACCCGACCATCAATATGTTACGCCAAAGTATGTCCGAGCTAGAAGCCATGCCTTCGGCTGAAGGTCAATATGAACGAGAGCAGATTGAAAGCTTGCTCCAGTTTTTTGAAACCGGCGCCGAAGTTTACCAGGATCTTGACCGACAGAACCCTCATAGCATCATTAAGCTGCTGGGGGCGGCTTTGAAAGCCAAGAAATTTGTAACCTCGTCCTCCGGATAGTCCAGTTTTGCGATTTTAACTTTCAGTTTCTTTTAAAACTTATGAAAATAATGAAAGTTTTGAAAGTTTAAGGGAGCGATTAATGACTGCGAAGTCCCCGCCTCGCTTGGCACCTAGCCTGATTCGGAATACGCAGTATTCCGGCACGGTTTCAACGCTGCTTTATAATTGGCCTATCTTTGCCGGCTTGCTGATCTTTGGCGTCGCCGGACTGCTATCGGGGAGCTTGCTGGCCGGCCTATGGGGCTGGTTGTTGTTGCTGACCGGTGCCGGCTCCTTGATTATGGCCTTCAATATTCTGGTGGCTGCCTTTGTGGCCTATGATTACGGCCACCGGCGCGAGTACGATCGGTTGGCTGATCTGGGCCAGTTGCCGCAAGCTAACGTGGTGATTGACATTACGGCGGGTAAATTACGGGGTACGCGCGGCTTGCTGTCACGCTATGGGGCCGGTCACTATCTGGTCCTGGATATCTATGATCCTGAGAAGATGGCTGATAACTCGCTGCGGCGGGCCCGGTTGATGGCCCCGCCTTTGACCACGGACCGGCGGATCTACAAGCGCGAAGCCGATTTGACCGCCTTGCCGATTCCGCCCAACTGGGCCGATGTGGTCTATTGCAGTTTTAGTCTGCACGAGATCCAAAAGCCGGAGGACCGCCAACAGCTCTTCAACCAGATTGCCCGCATCCTCAAGCCTCGGGGCAGATTGCTGCTGGCCGAGCATGGACGCGACTGGCTTAACTTCCTGGCTTTTGGACCCGGTTTTTTAAGTTTTCTGTCCCCGGCTACCTGGGAGAAGCATATGACTCAGGCCGGTTTGGAGATCAAGCAGTATGAACGCTGGCGCGGCCTGACGCACTTGTGGGTGGCCGAACGCAAACCACGCTAACTGTGGTTCTCACTGCGGGGGTGAGTTGGCCGGCCTAGAGGTACGGTTGAACCCAGTCCCCTAGTGAAGTTCGAGAGGTCGAAGCTGTTAGCGAGCAAACGGGGCGCTCGCAGACGCTTCGACCTCTTATTTTTAAATCCGGCCAAATTCCTTCGCTAACTGGGCTCCGCTCAGATGGACCATGGTCGGCCGGCCATGGGGACAGGTGCGCGGGGCGGTGGTGGCCTCTAACTGGCGGACCAACTCTCGCATCTCCTCCTGAGATAAAACCTGACCCCCTTTGACGGAAGCCCGCTTACAAACGGTGATGGCGATCTTCTCATGCGTTTCTTTGGCCAAAGGAATAGCGCCATCGGCCATTTCGGCCACAATGTCGATAAAGGCCTGGGCCGCATCGGTTTTAGCCAACAGCTCGGGGACAGCCCGTAAGCGGTAGGTTGTGCCGCCAAACGGCTCGAGCTCAAAGCCCACTTCGCTTAAAACTGACCACTCCGCCTCAACAATAGCGGCGTGACCGGGTGACAGTTCAACCACCACCGGCTCCAGCAACTGCTGCCGCGGCACAACGGCCTGGGCTTTTTGGGCGGCCAGCTTTTCGTACAAAATGCGCTCGTGGGCGGCGTGCTGATCGATGAGGTACATGCCGTCCGGCCCTTCGGCCACGATGTACATTTGCTGGACCTGGCCCAGGACGCGCATGGGCGGCAACTTGCCGTTGGTTGGCGCCGGCAGGGCATGGTCCGCCTCGGTCAAGGGCAGGGTCCGCTGCGCTTCGAAGCCAAAGCCGGGGCTAAGGGAGCCAAAGCGGGGGGACGGGCTCCAATTGCCGGCATGACTGTCGAGGGCGTAGCCGGGCGAAGGCGCCACCGCCGTCCCGTAGCTGGGCACCGGCGCGGCCTCGATGACGGCCTGCCGGACCGCTCGCTGCACGACCTTGAAAATCAGGCGAGTGTCTTGAAACTTGACCTCGGCTTTGGTAGGGTGGACATTGACATCGAGCTGAGCCGGATCGATGTCGAGATTGAGGATGGCCACCGGATAGCGTCCGACCGGCAAGAAGGTGTGATAGGCCTGGACGACCGCCTGATTCAAGGATCGGTCTTGAATCCAGCGCTTGTTGACAAAGAAGATAATCTGGTCCCGGGTACCCCGGTGCAGCGAGGTGGCGCCGGTGTAACCAAAAACGGAGACAGCCGAGTCTGGCTCGGCGGGGTCAGCCGCCTCGCTGCCGCTGACCGCCAGCATTTGGCGGGCCGTCTCCAGGCTAAAGACGGCGGCCAGGGCGTCGAAGAGCTGGCCACTGCCGCCAGTTTGAAAGGTGAGGCGCCCGTCACTTTGCAGGCTAAAGCGGATGTGGGGGTAAGCCAGGGCATAGTGGGAAACGATCCGGTGGATGTGCCCGGTCTCGGTGGCCTCGGCTTTGAGAAATTTGAGCCGGGCCGGGACATTAAAAAAGAGATTCTCGACGGTGATGATGCTGCCGGCGGGCGAGCCGGCCGAGTCCAGCCGGGTCTGGTGGCCACCATCGAACTGGACGCGGGCGGCCGCGGCTTGATGAGCCGGGCGAGTGGTGAGGGTGAGCCGCGAGACCGCGGCAATCGAGGCCAGGGCCTCGCCGCGGAAACCGAGGGTGGTGACCCGGTTTAAATCTTCAACGGTGCGCAGTTTGCTGGTGGCGTGCCGGGCAAAGGCCAGGGGCACTTGCTCGGCCGGAATCCCGCAGCCGTCGTCCATCACCCGGATCAGCCGCTTGCCCCCTTGCTGAACTTCAACCCGAATGGTGGCTGCCCCGGCGTCGATGGCGTTTTCAACCAACTCTTTGACCACCGAGGCGGGCCGTTCGACCACCTCGCCGGCCGCAATTTTGGCCGCCACGTCCGGCGGCAGGACCTGAATGGCCATAACTCTCTACCTTAAGAAAATGGATAGAACAACTGTTTGCTAGCCTATTGTACCATAGCTTGGGGCATCGGCGTAAATTGACCCTACAGCTTGGGGCGGGGCTGCAACCAGCGTTGAAGCTGGCGCTGGGCCAGAAGTTGGGGGGCCCGGCGCAGCCAGGGCAGCAGCCGCTCGGCCAGGCGATAGAGCCAAAAGGTAGAGGCAGGGTAGACCACCGGCCGGTGGCGGCTTAAGCCTTGCAGAACGGCCTGGGCCACCCGTTCCGGCGATTGGACCGGCCAGGGCAAGGGGGCCGGCTGGCGAGCCGCCGCGCCAAAAAAACCAGTCCGGGTGGCGATGGGGTAGACGAGCATCAAGCGGCGAGGGTCTGGCAGTTCAAAGCGGTAGGCTTCGGCGAAGCGATGCAAAGCGGCTTTGCTACCGGCGTAGGCGGCGTAGCCGGGCAGGGCGGTGTGGGCCATGGCCGAGGCGATGATGACCATTTTATAAGGCTCGGCTCCGTTGAGCTGGGCCATTTTGGTGGCGGCATAGATCGGAGCCAGGGTGTTGGTCCGAAACAGATAATCTAACTGAGACCAGGAGTGCTGATGCGCCGGACCGTACAAGGCAAAGCCGGCATTGGCGATAAAGAGATCGATGCCGCCTATGACCGCGCTGGCCTGATCGAACAGGGCATCGATCCCTGCGGAGCAGGCGACATCGAGGCTGACAGGCAAGATCCGGGCTTGAGGGGCGTGGAGGGAGGCCAGAGTCTCGGCCAGCCGGCCCGCGTCTCGATCAACCGCCACGATTTGGGCCGGGAGATCAGCCAGTTGGGCCAGTAAAGCCCGGCCAATGCCGGAAGCGGCGCCGGTCAGGACAATCCGCCGGTAGCTCAGCGGGGCATGTGACTTTTTTCTGGACCAGAGAATCAAGGTAACCCCGCCTCCCGCCGGCTTTGCCGCACCGGCAGGCAGATGATAAAGGTGGTGCCCTGATTGGGGACACTCTCGACGGTGATCCGGCCGTTATGTCGCTCCACGATTTTGCGGCAGGTAGCCAGACCGATACCGGTGCCCTCGTACTCGGTGTAGTTGTGGAGGCGCTGAAATACCTGAAAAATGCGGTCAGCATATTTGGGGTCAAAGCCGATGCCATTGTCTGAAATGATGAGATGGCACCACTCTGTTGCCGAGGCGGGCGCGGCTGACGGTCGCGGATCAGGGGCGGGTTGAGCCCGGACGGTGACCAGCGGTGGCTGGTCAGGGCGATGAAACTTGAGCCCATTGCTGATCAAATTTTGCAGCAACTGCCGCATCTGAGTGGGATCAGCTTCGATCGTGGGGAGAGGGCCAATTTCCACCCGGCCGGCCATTTGTTCAAGCTGGACCTCCAGATCGGAGACAACTTGACGGGCCACTTCTTCTAAAGCGATGGCGGCAAAGGGTTGAGCTTGGGTGGTGACGCGGGAGTAAGATAACAAGGCCTGAATCAGGGCCTGCATGCGCGAGGTGGCGTTGGTCATGCGGATCAGGTAATCCTGACCACGTTCATCAAGCACGGCACTGTACTTGGTTCTTAATCGTTCGCCAAAGGCCTGGACTTTACGCAATGGTTCTTGCAGATCGTGGGAAGCCACGTAGGCAAACTCTTGCAGTTCGCGGTTGCTGTGCTCTAGCTTTTGGGTATAGAGCTGGAGAGTCTCCTCGGCCTGGATGCGTTCAGCCAGATCTTGTTGGGCTTGGGCATAAAGCCGGGCATTGTCAATAGCGACCGCGACTTGGTCGGCGAGAGTTTCCAGGACCAGGATATCGTTTTCGTCAAAGGCATTCAACTGCGGACTTTGCACATCAAAGACGCCGAAAATCTCCCGACCCATGCGAATGGGGACGCTCAGCTCCGATCGGGTGGAGATTTCTCCGGGAAAGAAGTTAACATAGTAGGAATTACTTTGGACGTCATTGGCCAACAGGCGCTGCCGGTGTTGGGCCACCCACCCGACCATACCCCGACCGATCTCGAAGCGATGATTGGGGGGAAAGAAGTGAGCAAAAGCACCGGCTTTGGCCCGCATTAAAAGTTGGTTGGACCGCTGCTCGAGCAGGAAGATGGCCACATGATGGTAACCAAAGCTACGGTTAACCAAATCGGTGGTCCGGTTCAAGAGCTGATTCAGATCTAAGACGCCCGCAATTTGGCCGCTAATGCTGCTTAACAGCTTTAGTTGAGTGGCCCGGCGAGCGAGCATTATTTCGGTCTGTCTCCGGCTTTCAAAGAGCAAAGCGCCTTTCAAAGCGCTACTAATTTGCCCGCGTAGGGTCTCACAAATCGTGCTCTCCGTCTCGTTTGTGGCGAAAATAATAAAACCGAGTTGATCTTGCTGAAAATATAGCGGTTCAACTAAAAAGTCAATCCGATCCAAGGAATGGGCCAGCCCGCCGGGCAGCAGGCACTGAGAGGGAAAACGGTGACTTTCGACCTTGATTTGTAATCTAGTCGTTTCATCGTAGCCTAACATGAGGCGGGACCAGGCAAACGGGTGAGAGTCGGGGGCGGAAGGGGCGAGCTGGGGGTCGGGCTGTTCGTACAAGGAGAGGTAACAGCGCTTAATGCCCAAACGGGGCAAATTGTGGGCTAGCTGGTCCATCAGTTTTGATAGGTCAAACGTAGTCACCAGGCGCTGCCCAAATTCGTGTAGGATCTGCATTTTTTGCTCAGTGGCCATCTGCCGGCTCATCTGGGCGGCTCCAGCGCTTTGGCTAATGAGGAGATGAGCTTCACGGCAGAGGCCCTCGATCCGAAACCGGGTTTCGGGATACTCAACCCGAAGATTTTGGAACTGGTCATGCAAAACGGAAAAAGCCTGGTGCCACAAGGTAAGGTCAGCGCCGGACAGCACGGTTTGCCGTAAAGCCTGTTCCAGAGCGATGATCAAGCGGCTAGAACCCGGCTTACTGAGCTCGGCCAGGAAAGCCTGCAGAACAGGTTTAACCAAAGCCGGGTCGATCAATCCGGCGAAGTTATCGGGCTCGGGCTGGAGGGCTTGTTCCATGAGGGTCAGCAGGTGGCGTCCTGGGCCGGTCAAATCCGGGTCAAGCCAGACCGGTGGGCCATCTCCTTTGATTTGGACCAGGGATGGCCCGGCCTCAACGGGCCGCTTTATCGTGCTGCAGCCGCAAGATTGGCGAGTGACCATTCGGGGAGGAACAACGACCCGATCAGGAATTGATCTGCCGGCCAGTTGGTCTAAGAGGATCTCAGCGGCTTGATAGCCTTGCTCAAAGAGGCGCAAGGACGAGGTGGTCAGGGCGGGGAAGGTGCAGCGGCCGGCAGGGATATCGTCAAAGCCGGCCACGGCGATGTCATCAGGCACGGAGATGCCTCGCTCGCGCAGAGCCTCCATCGCGCTAAGGGCCATATTATCATTGGCGGCGATGATCGCTTCAAAATTAGTCTGGCGTTGATCGAGCAGCAGATCAATGGCAGCCCGGCCGGCGGTCAGATCCAGGGGCCAGACAAATTCTCCGGGCGCGATCAAGTGGGGATCAAAAGGTAAATTATAGTCGGCCAAGACCTCCCGGTAAGCCCGATACCGTTCTTCGGCTTCTAAGTGGCCTTCCGGACCACGGATAAAGGCCAACCGGCGGTAACCGTGATCTTCAACCAGGTGGACCAAGATTTGGCGCATACTGCCATAATTATCGAGGAGGACGGCCGGGAAGCCTTCTACTTTTTCGCCCACGCAGATCACCGGCAGGGGCCGGTAGCGTTCGCAGAAATGCTTTAATTTTTCGGCCTGGGTGGCAAGCCCTAAGAAGCTAGACCAGATCACCAGCCCGTCGATATTTTCCGGGGTAATCCAGTCATAAAGGATATTGCCTTGCGCGTCAAAGCCGTAGGGGGACTCGAGAATCCGGCCGGCGAAACAGATCAAGTTAGCGTCCCGGTTTTGAACGGCTTGAGCGACTCCTTTCCACAGGAGGATCGGATTCAAGCCTAAAGGCTCGGGGTTAAGCAGGCCGAGAGTAAGGCGTTTTTGGCTCTTCTGGGGGCATGTGGATTTAAGCATTTGATCCGTGACCGATTTCATAAATGGGTTAATGCCTTACCAGGGAAGGCGACAAGAGCAAGTCTCTGGTCTGTAAGCCGGAAGCTACTCCCCGGGTTTATCCTTTTGCCTGGCCGGCAAGGTAATGGTAAAGGTAGCGCCTTGGCCGGGACAGCCCTGGGCGGTAATGGTGCCACCGTGCCGTTCGACGATCCGGCGGCAAGTCGCCAGACCGATGCCGGTGCCGGCATACTCTTGCAGGCCGTGCAGTCTTTGGAACATCTGAAAAATGCGCTCGGCGTACTTTTGTTCAAAGCCAATGCCATTATCGCTTAAGGAAAGCTGGTACCAGCCGCCTGGCTCATCCTTCGGGGGCAGGGGGGAGAGCGGAGGGGCGGACAGGCGGGTAACCGTGATCTGGACGATAGGCGGCATACCCCGGCGGTGAAACTTAAGGGCATTACTGATTAGATTTTGGAAAAGTTGACGCATTTGAGTTGGGTCGGCTTCGAGGGTGGGTAAGTTCAAAATTTCAATGCGGCCGTTGACCTTTTCCAATTGGATCTCCAAGTCTACAATTACGCCCTGTACAATCTCGGTCAGGTCAACGGCTTCAAAGGGACTGGCCCGGGTGGTTACCCGGGAATAAGCCAGAAGGCCGTTGATCAACGCCTGCATCCGGTCGGCGGCGTTTTGCATGCGGGTGAGATAGTCAAGACCTGACTCATCCAGGGCGTGAGCATATTTGGTTTGCAGCCGGCCCCCGAAAGTTTGGATTTTGCGGAGCGGCTCCTGCAAATCATGAGAAGCGATGTTGGCGAAATCCTGCAAAGCCTGGTTACTGTGTTCTAAGCGAGTAGCATAATCGCGTAAGGCTTGATTGGCGGCGGCTAGCTCAGCGGTGCGTTCCCGGACGCGCTGCTCAAGCCCATCACGGGCCTCGCGGAGTGCGGTTTCGGCCCGGCGGCGCTCGGCGACCTCATGGATGAGCGAGCGTCGAATCGCCTCCAAAGCGCGGTTGGTCTCGCGCAACTCTGCCTCATTGTGACGGACGCGTCTGAGCGCGTTGTTCAGACTGGCAGCGGAAATGGAGAGTAAGAATGTGGCTAGGACAAAGTTGAGTGACTCGTCGAGCCAGATTTCGTAAGGCTTGTCCGGGGCAAAGGGAAGCAGGCCCGTCTCTTCAGCCGCGGCTAACCCTAAACCGGCCAGAATACTGAGGCCTAAATAGATAATCCCGGCCCGCCAGCCCAGCAGCATCGTCGCTGCCACAATGACAATGATGTTGGCCGTAAAACTACCGTCCCGGACGCCACCAAAAAACCAGGCTTCAACGGTTAGGGCAATCCAGCCCGTTGCGGTCAGGGTCAGACTGGCTAAAACAATTCGGCCTCGCCGCAAAATGTTAAGTTGCAGTAGCAGCAGGCCGAGCAGCAGTAAGTTAACCCCAATATCTAGGCCGGCCGCTTCTGGAAAATACAGAACTCTGACGCCCAGGTAAACCAGGACCGTGCCAACGATCGTCAGCAGCACCGTATGCACTATAGCGGCAACCCGGGTCTTTTCCTCACTGTCAGGAAAGACGGGGGGGGCGAGAGCTTTCCGCACGGAACTGATGAGTTGGATTGAAGTTAATCGCGCAAGCATAAGGGTGGTTTGGACTGTGGCAGTGACCTGCCGGATCGCCGGAGTCGACGGTGGTCTCGTTGGAGTAAAGCGTAAAATCTATAAGTAATCGAGAGACTGAGCGGCTGGTTCGGTTAACACTGCCTGGATCACCTTGCTGAGCTCTTGGATCTCATAGGGCTTGGTCACGACCGCGCTAAAACCGTACTGGCGATAGTTGCTTAAGACCGGCTCATTAGAGTACCCGCTTGAGACAATGGCTTTGACATGGGGGTCAATCTCACGGAGCTTCTGAATGGCTTCCTTGCCGCCCATGCCACCGGGGACTGTCAGATCCATAATGACCACGTCAAACGGACAATTGGCCTGCTGAGCCTGCTGGTAACGCTCCACGACCTCTCGCCCATCTTTAGTTAGCTCGGTCTGGTAGCCAAAGCGCGTTAAGGCGTATTCCAATAATTCGCGAATGGGCTGCTCATCATCCATCACCAGGACCCGGCCCTGACCCGAGGTTGTGGCCGGGGCCGCAGATTTCTTGACGACGCCGGGCGGTTGGTAAGCGGGTAGATAAAAGTGAAAGGCAGTCCCGCTACCCACTTCTGATCTGACCCGGATGTGGCCTTGATGTTTTTGGATGATGGCATAGCTGGTGGATAAGCCCAAGCCCTTGCCTTGCTCTCTGGTGGTAAAGTACGGGTCAAAAACTTTACCCAGATACTCCTTGGCAATACCAACGCCCTGATCCTCGACGATGACTTCAAGGTAAGAACCATCTTTAAGTTGTAACGGTTGGCTCTGATGTTCCGGCCAGGATGAGGGTGGATCGCCATCATAACTTAAGGCTGCTCGAAGAACGTTGACATTCCTGCCGTAGATCTTAATGAATCCGCCTTCAGGCATCGCTTGCTTGGCATTAATCACCAGATTGTTGATCACTTGAGTGATTTGGCCTTCGTCAATCTCCACGGGATTTAAGTCGGCCGGCAAATCGAATTCGCAGCGGACGTTAGAGCCACTCAGGGCGAAATTGGTAGCAGTTTGGATAAGATCACCCAGGGAGGCAATCGACTTAACCGGCGCCCCGCCGCGCGAAAAAGTAAGCAGTTGGCGAGCCAAATTACGGGCCTGATAACAGGCATGTTCGGCCGGGGTAAGCAGGCTGTAAAGCTCGCTGCCTGGCTCGGCGTCTAACATAGCCAGCGAGATGTTGCCCAGAATAGCGGTCAACATATTATTGAAGTCGTGGGCAATGCCGCCCGCCAAATTGCCGATGGCCTCAAGCTTGCGGGAATTGATGAGCTCTTCTTCCATCCGTTTGCGTTCGGTCATATCCCGGATGGCCACCATGGTGACACTTTGGTCCCGATAGGCCGTAGAGCGCGAGTTGGCTTCGACCGGAAAGGTGGTCCCGTCCCGGCGCAGGGCCATAAATTCATAGGGTAACGTCGAGCCTGCTTTAAGCCGCTCGATCACCAACTCTTGTGATGCAGGCGCTACAAAATCTGTAATGGTTCGGCCCACGATTTCAGCCGAAGTGTACCCAAACATCTCTTCAAAGCGGTTGTTGATGTCGATGATGCGCTGGCGGTCATAAATAAGAATGCCTTCAAAGGTGGCCCCGGCCAGTTGGCGGAAGCGCTCTTCGCTTTCGCGCAGGGCCTCCAGGGTGCGAGCCCGCTCCAAGGCGTACCGGATGGAGCGATCAAGCATAGGTGACTGGATTTCGCCTTTGATCAAATAATCGGCGGCCCCGACCTTCATCGCTTCCAGATCGATCTCGCGACCGTCCTGGCCGGTGAGCAGTATCATTGGGGCTTTGCAACCCAGTTCAAAGGCTTTCTGGATCAGCTCAACGCCGTCGTGCATGCCCAGCCGGTAATCAACCAAGTAGAGCTCATGTTCTTGACGCAAAATAGCGGCCAAACCTTCATCAAAGGTGGCGGCCCAATCGAGTTTAAACGACTGAGCTTCGATATCAAACAGGAGATCACGGGTGATGATATAGTCGTCTTCGTTGTCGTCAATCAAAAGAATATTGATGAAGTTTTCTCTCATTTCACGCCCATCCTTTCGTGTGGTAGCTCCACAATCTCAAACCAGTACTTGGCCAGGGTTTTAAGAATGTCGACCAGCGAGTCGAAGGTGACAGGTTTAACGATAAAGGAATTGACGCCCAAGTCATAAGTGCGCAAGATGTCCTCTTCAGCTTTTGAGGTGGTCAGGACGACGACCGGGACAAAACGCAGGGCCGGGTCAGCTTTGATTTCCTTAAGCGCTTCCCGCCCGTCTTTTTTGGGCATATTTAAGTCTAGCAAGATCAAACCGGGCAGCGGCTCATTGGCCAGGTAAGCATAGTCGCCCTCACGGCGAAGATAAGCCAACAGTTGCTCGCCATCTTCGACAAAGTGGAGAAAGTTAGCCAGCCGACTCTCCTCTAACGCTTCCCGGGTCAGCATCCGGTCATCTGGATCGTCATCGGCCATCAAAATAGTGATTGATTTACCGGGCAAGGTCATGATGTATCTCCGTTATAGCGTAGTAAAAAATAAAAGGGAGCAGCCGGCCGAAAACATTGGTTTATCTGGGTTGGTCACAGTGCTGCGAGGGTAAGATCCTGCCTGAATTGATTCTAGCACTGTCCGTATATTTTGGCGACTATACTTTGCTTAATTATTGTACCATTTGCGGCAGCATATCAAACAGCCGGGCCGTAAAATATATAATTTGTTCTAGCATCCAGGGTCCCGTTAAGGCCAGAATAAGGGTCATCCCTAAAATCTTAGGGACAAAGGTTAAGGTCATCTCGTTGATTTGAGTGACGGCCTGAAAGAGACTAACCAGCAAACCGATGACCAGGCTCACCGCCAGCATGGGAGCCCCCACTAACAAGGTTATCATCAGGGCATCGCGACCCAACGTCATAATAAAAGATTCGGTCATATTAACCTCCTAGATCTTTACCGGGGGCGTCAGCCTCCAAAACTTATGACCAACGAACGCACAATCAAATGCCAGCCGTCAACCATGACAAAGAGGAGCAACTTGAAGGGCAGCGAAATGAGCGAGGGTGGCAGCATCATCATCCCCATTGACATCAGCGCGCTGGAGACGACCATATCGATCACGAGAAATGGAATAAAGACAATGACGCCCATCTGAAAGGCCGTTTTTAGCTCGCTGATGACAAAAGCCGGGATCAGCACGTGGGTGGGCACCTCATCTCGATTGGCCGGCCGGGGCATATCGGCCAGGTGGATGAAGAGCCCTAAATCGCGCTCCCGGGTTTGTCGGAATAAGAATTCCCGGACGGGGACTAACCCCCGTTCGTAGGCGGTCTGCTGGTCAATTTCACCCTCAAGATAGGGCTGCAAGGCGGTCTGATTGATCTGGTTCCAGGTTGGGGCCATTACATAGAAGGTCAAAAACAGGGATAGACCAATCAGCACCTGGTTCGGCGGGATTGAGGGCGTGGCCAGGGCGCTGCGGACAAAAGACAGAACAATCACGATTCGAGTAAATGCGGTCACCAGCACCAGAAGAGCCGGGGCCAGGCTTAGCACGGTCAACAAGATCATGATTTGCAAACCGCTGCTGACCGTTTGGGGATCGTCTAGATTAATGGTGGTCTGGCCAATATCAAGAATCGCCGGATCGCTGGCACTCTGGTCAGCACAGCCGGTGGTTAGCAGGAGCAGGAGGGCTAACAGGGCTAGCGGCCACCAGCGACGCCGTAAACTATTGCCGAAAGCAGAGTTCACGGTTCTACCCTCAACGACTCGCGGATGTTGTGCAGATTGCTTCGCAACGTTCCCAGGGTACTCTGCCAGGCCTGCGAGTCTTGCTGCCGGCTCAGGAGGGTTTCAAATTCAGCAGTTTGGTTCAAGCTCTCGGCGGGCAGCGGCACCGAAATATCGGTCAGTTCGCTAATCAAGGAGAGCTGTTGCGGGGTGGCGCCAATGAGCAGGGTCTTATCGCCCACGACAACCAGGTGCAGGGCCTGGTTTGGCCCCAAGCCGGTTGTCTCCAAGACTCGGACGGTGTGGCCGCCCCCCAGCCCGCCAACTTTGTGCTGCTTTAGCCAGCGCAGACCGGCCATCGACACATAAACCAGCCCCAGCACAAGGCCCAACTTTAAAACCAGGGTCGTAGCGGTCTGCCACACCGGTTCTGGCTGCTCCGGGCCAGTCTCAAACAAATCGGCCTGCGGATCGTATTCCGGCAAGAAAGTCTCGGGGGCGGTTTGAGGCTCGGTTGCTGGGCTGGCCGTCGGCCGGGGTAAGGCCGCCGGCAGGGACTGGTTTTGGGCTAGCCACAAGGCCAAGCCAATAACCGGCACCGCTAACCAGAGCCACAAGGCTTGGGGTCGTTTTCGAGTTAACATAATGGCTGACTAGATTGAGCTAATGCGCTGCACCGGTGGCAGCACATCGGTGATACGAACGCCGAAGCGATCATCCAAGACGACCACCTCTCCCCGGGCGATGAGACGCTCATTGACCAGGACATCGACCGGTTCGCCGGCCAGTTTGTCCAGCTCGATCACGGAACCGGGGCCGAGCCGGAGCACCTCTTCCACGCTCATGCGGGTCCGGCCAAGTTCGACGGTCACCCGCATATTAACCCCCAACAGCATATCGATGTTGGTAGCGGAAGAGCTGCCATTGGTGTTTTGCAGGGGGGCAAACTGAGCCGGGCGAGCCGTAACGCTGGGTTGGGCCATCAGAGGCGGTTCCATAACCGGCGGCATGGCCACCGGACTGGCGATCGGTGCCGGCGCTGGTTTAGGCGGCGCTGCCGGCGGGCGTTTCTGCGGTGGAGGGGAGATGTTTTCAGGACCGATGATGGCTGCTAGTTCTTCGGTGCTAATGGCGAGTTCATCCATAAGGTGTGTCCTCAATAACTGATGTGATTTGAACGGCCAGATTGTGGCCGGTGAGGCCGGGTTGGCCCGCATAGCGTTTGGTATTGCCGACCATCACCGGTAAAGGTCGGGTAACTTGAGTGTCAAGGAGCATGACGTCGCCGGGCTGAAGGTGGAGTAACTCTTCAAATCCCACGGTTACTTCCCCCAGCAGTACGGCCACATCAACTGAGGTAAATTTAAGGTGCGTGAGCAGGCCCTGGCGGTGACTCCCGGCCGCTTCGGTCTCGCCGGAGGCCCATGTGTGCGGACTCAACTCGGACACGATGGGCTTCAAGACCGAATAAGGAATGCAAATGCTCATCGAGCCGTTGGTCTCGCGAATTTTGAATTCAAAGCCAAGAAAGATGGCGGCGTCGGAGGGGAGGGCTATCTGGACAAATTCCGGGTTAAGCGTAGTTTCCTCCAAAGTGACGGTCAAGGCAATCACGTTACGCCAGGCTTCGCGTAGGCCTTCGGCTAAATAATTGATCACGCCTTTGATCAGCGCTTGTTCGATATCCGTAATCTGGTGTTGGTCAGCCTTAATCGGGCGACCAAAGCCACCCAGGAGCCGATCAACCGCCACCGAGGTGGTTTGGGGATCCAAGGTCAGTAAAATGCGGCCGGGTAAAGGATCCATTTTAAGGACCGCTGCCAGCGATGCCGACGGGATGTTTTGGATGAAGTCAGCAAAGCTGCCTTGTTCAATGTGGACGCAGTTAAGTTGAACCGCAGCCCGCAAATACGCAGCTAGCGATGAACTAACCCGCCGGGTGAAGTTCTCATGGATCATTTGCAGAGTGCGAATCTGCTCCTTGGAGAACTTGTCGGGCGAGCGGAAGTCATAGGCGCGCGCCGATCCGACGTAACGATCCGCTCCATGAGCGGGCGTGTCGCCGTTCGTCGGCAAGATCGACAGCAGGGCGTCGATCTCTTTTTGGGAAAGGGTTTTGCCTTCTTTCTTTTCCATTGGATCCGTGACTGAACTCGTTATTAAACTCGGTTACTGAACCACAAACTCGGTGAAGTAGACGTTGATTACCCCTTGATAACCCAAGGTATTGTTGATGGCTTCGGTCAGCTCGTTCTTAAGTTCCTGCTTACCCTCGATGCTGGCCACATCGTTGAACTGCTTGCTCGAGAGAATCGTGGTGACAATATCGTCGATGACCGGCCGGCGCGAGTCGATCAATTCTTGGAAACGCTCTTCGGCAGCCAGGCGGTCGTCCGCTTCCAGGGTATAGTAATTTTCGACCAGCGGCCAGATCTCCAGCACCATGGAGACCTGAAGGTAGCGTAGCCCGCCGGGCTCGGCTAGATTAACGACTTTGGGGTCCAGCTTGTACATCACGCCGGTTGGTTGGCCACTTTGAATGCTGCTCAACGGTTGTGGTCCCTGCGGTATACCCCCTTGTGGGGGCGTGGTGGGCTGGGGCCCGATGCTGGGCGTAGTGGCTTCGGCAGCTTGTGCTTCATCGCCGCGCCACTCAACATAGATCGGTTTCCACCAGGTATTTGGCGCGAACAAAATGTAGACTGTCGCCCCGACGGCGAGCAAAACAAGGGCAGCCGTCGCTAGGATCATGATTTTTGGGGTCAGAAATTTTTTCATCGACTCATTATTCCTCGGTTAAGATGATGGCATCGGCAGGGAAAATTGGCGCGATTCGCCAGGATAGATGATCACGATATCGGCCCGGCGGTTGAGACTACGGTTAGCCCGGGTATCGTTCGGCATCATCGGCTTAAATTCGGCATTACCGGTGGCCGAGAGCCGGGCTGGCTCAACACCGCCTTCTTCTGATAGGTAGCGCACAATGCTGGTGGCGCGCAAGGCCGAGAGTTCCCAGTTGGTGGGGTAGCGGGGATCGTTGGTAGCTAAGTTGTCGGTGTGGCCATCTACCCGAACCTTGTTCTCGATCTCCGCCAGAATATCGGCGACCTCATTCAATAATTTTTTCGCCTCCGACGTGAGTTCGGTGCTGCCCGGCTTAAAGGTTAGCTTTTCGGATAGGCTGATAATGATGCCCTCCATAGTCATGTTGACACTTATTTCGCCGCCCACGTCAAGCTGTTGGGCAAAGGTGGTCAATTCGGTGGTGACCCGGACAAAGTCCCGTCGCTTGGGCGGGAGGCTGTCCGTAAACAGCGGGGCCGCGGCCATCTGGCTGCTGCTGGTTACGCTGTTGTCACCGCCAACCACGGCGGAGCTCAACGGCGCTTCGTGGGGGTTGTTAAAAGCAACCCGCATTGAGGCCGCAATCTTTTGGAAGTTCTTTAGATCGATGTTGGCCATGGAGTACAAGACGACGAAGAAGATCATCAGCAAGGTGATCATGTCACCGTAGCTGGCCATCCACTCCTGCTTGACGCCTTCGCTTTCTTCCTGTTTCTTGCGGGCCATCAGCCTTATCCCTCTTTGTTGGTGCTTTCCTGGCCGCGTAGTTTGGGCAGCAGGAACGACTCTAGCTTCTCGCGGACGATTCTAGGGTTCTCGCCCGCCTGGATGGCCAAGACTCCCTCCACCGTAACTTCGCGGACAATGGACTCAGTCTTGTCTTTTTGTTTAAGCTTGGTGGCCAGCGGAATGAAGATCAGGTTGGCCACAATCACGCCGTAAAGCGTGGTCAAAAAGGCCACCGCCATCGAGGGACCTAATGAAGATGGATCAGACAGGTTCCGCAGCACGCCGATCAGACCAACCACCGTGCCCAGCAGGCCCATAGCCGGTCCCAAACTGGCCATCGTCTCCATTAGGGCAATCCCAGCCCCGTGTCGGCGGGCGGCCAGATCGTTATCGATTTCCAGGACATTGCGGACCACTTCCGGGTCCACGCCATCGACCACCAGCATCAAACCCTTCTTGACCAACGGCTCTTCCAGTTTATTGACCGTTTCTTCTAGAGACAGTAACCCTTCGCGTCGGGCCTGGTCGGCCAGGCTGACAAACTGGGTGATAATTTCCGTGGGGCCGCCTGAGTCGGCGATGAAGGTGTTCTTGATCAGGATCGGCAAGGTTAAGAAGGTTTTCAGCGGATAGCCCATCATCGCCGCGCCAATGGTGCCACCCAAGACCATCACGAGTGACGGCACGTTAAAAAGCGAGAAAAGATCCCCGCCATCAATGAGGATCGCCCCGATAATTGAGCCGAAGGCGACTATTAGGCCAAGTATCGTCGCTAGTTCCATTATTGTCCCTCGTTATACTTTACTTCTAGAGGTTGAGCATTGATTTGGCGCCGGTAGGCAATAATCGCGGCCACAATGTCTTCGGCTCGATTACAAACTATTACTTTAGTGTGGTTGTTGAGTGAAACGACAGTGTCCGGTGTTTCCTCGATGAATTCGATCATCTCGGCGTTAACCCAGAATTCGCTGTTGTTGAGACGGTTAAGCTTAATCATTGTGTCCTCCGCGGATCGAGCGCAACATTGGCCAAGCGAAAACCGCTTGATCTCACTGCCAATATATCATTTTCAAGCGGGGAAGTCAGTAAACCCGGCGTTAACAGGGCATAAAAATTGCGTAAACGGAGGTCACAGAGACAACAACGATGACATCAACGGTCTAGTTGCTTCAATCTAATTGCTTCGTGGGGCGGGACAATGAGAATTAATGGAAAAGAGCAGGCGAGGTGGGCTGCCAATCAAATTCGCTCCCGCCTCGGAAAGAGGTAGATGAATTGAACCAATCATTGAGCAGTATCGGCAGCTTTGGGCCGCCACTTTAGCGGCCCTTTGGATGAATTTACGCAACCTTGATGTGGGGTTCACGTCAATTTTACTGAAAGTTGAGGTGGAGCGTGTTATAGTGCTGAAGAATTGTGAATTTTACGAACTTGAACCTTACCTTATGACCGGATACGAAACCACCGTCAAACCGAACTCAGTTCAGTCCGCTGCTCCCGCCGCGGCCTCGATTTCGGCCACCCATACGACTGGCCCCAACCAAGCTCAGGCCGCCGGTGACCCTAACTTTGCCGACATCCTGGCCCAGGCCGAGCAGCCGGCCCGTCCGGCCGCCCCACCCATCAATCGCTGGCAGACTACCAGCTTTCTAACCCTGCCGACGACACCCCGGACCCAATGGCCCTGGCTCCATCCGGATCTTAAGCGTGACTTGGACAGGTCGAGCTTCGATTGGCAGTCGATTACCGACTCGCTAAAAGCGGTGGTTCCGGCGGCAAAGCAGATTGCCGGCGCGGTGGCCTCAACGGCCATCGACAGCGTCGACCGCCTGTCCGAAGCCTTTCTGTCGACCTTGCAGCCTATGGCGCTGGCCGACTACCCCCGCCCGGTGGGTGACAACGGCATGGGCGTCCACTGGATCCCCACCGTCCGCCAGACCCACGCCGAGATCGATCATTTTGTGGAAGAGGCCAAAGCGATGGGCATGAAGTGGGTCCTCTTTCTCAATGAAGGCACGGATACCAGCGCCAACGATTACCTGGTTAACAAGCTAACGCAGGCCGGCATCGAGCCGATGATGCGTATCTACACCCCCGGTTTAACCCCGGTTACGGGCGATCTCCAGGGTTTGGTGCGCCACTACCGCGAGCTGGGGGTGCGTTACTTCCAGCTTTACAATGAACCAAACTTAATGGTCGAAACGGGTGGCCAGTACCCCAGTGTGGAACACTATCTGGATCTGTGGGTGCCGGCAGCCAAGGAGATCATTGCCGCGGGTGGGCTGCCCGGCTTTGGCGCGCTTAGCCCTCAAGGCGAGATGGATGATCGGGATTTCCTGCGCCAGGCTCTGGCCGGTCTAAAGGAGCGTGGTCTACAGGGTCTGTTCAATCGCTCCTGGTTGTCCATGCACAACTACACCGGCCCGCGGGCCCTGGACGACCCGAACGGCTTTATGCGCTTCCGCCAATACAACGACATCATCGAGTCGGTGTTGGGCCACTCAATCCCGATCATCGGCACCGAAGGGGGCACCCACATCACCGAGCACGTCTCGGAAGCACAGCAAGTGGACATGGTGACCGGGGCTTATAAGTACATGCGTGAGCAGCGCGAGCCCTGGAATTTTGCTTATACCTATTGGATTTTAGCCAACGGCCACGATCCGGCCTGGGATGAGCACGCCCTAATCCGGCGAGACGGCCCAACGGCTCTGGCCCAAGCTTTAAAGAGGATGGCAGCTAAACAATGAGTGGAATTTTCTCAGCTTTTCGAATAGCAACATCGGCCCTGACCGGGCAGCGCCTGCGGATGGACATCATCGCCAACAACGTGGCCAACGCTGAAACGACCCGAACCGAAGAAGGCGGGCCGTACCAGAAACAGACTGTCGTTTTCCAGGCGGCGGAGGGGGACAGCACCTTGCCCGTCAACTTGCCTAACCGGGTGCGCGAGCCGGCCCGCGGCCTGCGTGTCACCGAGATTATCAAGGATGACTCGCCGGGCAACCGCGTCTATGATCCTAGCCATCCCGATGCCGACGAGGAAGGCTTTGTAAGCTATCCCAATGTCAATATCGTCACCGAAATGACCGATATGCTCTCCGCGACCCGCTCATACGAGGCTAACGTCACAGTCTTTAACGCGCTCAAGAATATGGCGCTCAGAGCCCTGGACATCGGCCGGGGATAATGAGCACGAGTTGCCGGCCAGCGACCGCTTTGACGTCCCGCTGAAACAGTTTTTCCAGGTAGCTAGATCAATTCCAACCCAATTTATTCCGGGAGGAGCACCCCAATGGATCCCATCACCAGTATGAATCAGATTTCCGGCCTGGCCACGTCTCAAACCAAGCTAGGTTCCCAGCCAAGTTCTGCTCTGGAGAGCTTTGAGCAGATTTTGGGAAGCGCGGTCAATAGCCTGACTCAAAAAGAAGCCGAAGCCGGGCAAGCGGTGGCCAGTTTAGCCGCGGGCGAAGATGTTGAGTTGCACCAGGTTATGCTCGCGATGCAGGAAGCCGATATCTCCTTTCAGTTAGCCTTACAAGTTCGTAACAAACTGGTGGAAGCTTACCAAGAAGTAATGCGGATGCAGGTTTAATCAGACGCTAGTGACCTGGCCACCCCAGCCACTCACCTTCGCACCGAGGAATCCTTTTGAGCCAATCACTCGCCTCCACGAACCAACTGAAAGCGCTTGATGTTTGGCGTCAGCAGTCACTTTACCGCAAAATTGGGTTGGGCGCTCTCCTCATCGCGGCGGTCACCGGTCTGATCTTTTTCTTCACCTGGGCCCAAACCCCTGATTATGCGACCGCTTTCACTGAACTGTCCGGTGAAGACGGCGCCGCCGTGGTTGATTACCTGAAGGAAAATAACATCGCCTACGAGTTGGCCAACGGGGGCAGCACCATCCGCGTCCCCGCCAATCAGGTTTACGAGACGCGTCTGGCTTTGGCCGGCCAGGGGCTGCCGGGTGAGGGCGCGATCGGCATGGAGCTGTTTGATACGGCTACCCTGGGCATGACCGACTTTGTCCAGCAAGTGAACTACCAGCGGGCCTTGGAAGGCGAGTTAGCCCGCACCATTGGCAGTCTCAATGCGGTCAAGTCGGCTCGGGTGCATATTGTGATCCCGCAGCCGGTTCTCTTTAGTGAAGAGGAAGAGCCCACCACGGCCTCGGTCGTGGTTGAGCTGCAATCCGGCCAGCGGCTAAATCCGGAGCAGGTACGGGCTATCAGCCACCTGGTGTCCAGCGCGGTCGAAGGTTTGACCCCCGAGAATCTGACCATTGTCGATATGGACGGCAATGTCCTGGCCGATGGCAGCAATAGCACGATTGGCATGGCCTACTCTGCCAGCCAGATCGAGGCTAAGAACAACTACGAGCGTGACCTGGAACGCCGGATCGAGACGATGTTGACCAATATCCTGGGACCGGATAAGGCCGTGGTCCGGGTAGCCACCGAGATGAACTGGGATCAGGTGGAGACCGAAACCGAAACTTACTTCCCCGGCGAAGAGGGCGGTGTGTTGCGCAGCTCGCGGGTCATCACCGAAGCTTACGGCGCGGACGCCCTGACTACCGGTGGTGTTCCCGGCACGGACACCAATATTCCCGATGCGGCCACTTTTCAGACTGATGAAGAAGGCGACGGCACGGACAGCGATTATGTTCGCCGTGACATTACGTCCAACTACGAAGTCTCCCGCACCTCGCAACGTACCGTTGCGGCAACCGGTCAGGTTGAAAAGCTGTCCGTCTCGGTGGTGGTGGATAATATCACCGATCCGGCCACGCTCGGGGCCATCGAGCAAGCCGCCATCGCCGCCGCCGGAATCGATCAGACGCGTGGCGATGTGCTAACCGTCAACAGCATCGAGTTCGACCGCACTTTGGAAGTCGAACAGGCAGCGGCTCTGGAAGAGACCCAACAGCGCGAATTTTATTTCCAACTGGCCCAATGGGGGGCGGTGGGCGTAGCCTTATTGGCCCTTTTCTTCGTGGTGCGCAGTATGCTTCGTTCCTTGAGACCGCCGCCGGTTAAGCCTGAAATCAAGGTCGAGGAACCGGACGACGCCCGGGCGGCCTTGCTTGAAGAAATGTCAAAGATGACCGAACTGTCGCCGGGTGAAGTGGGGGATCTAGCCAAGATCGGTGCTCCCTCCTTAGACCCCAACCAGCAGCAAGCGGCTGAAAAAGCGCAGATGATGCGCCAGTTGCAACTGATGGCTCGTAATAAACCCGAAACTATCGCTCAGATTATCCAGTTCTGGTTAGCGGAGGATTCTAATCACCTATGACCGTCGCCGAAGTAGAACTAACAGGTCGTCAAAAATCCGCGGCTCTCCTGATTACCTTGGGCCCGGAAGCTGCCTCTCACGTACTCAAACACTTTGAAGAAGAAGAGATCGAACTGCTGAGTTTCGAGATCTCGCAAATGGGCCGCGTGCCCGGCGGAATTAAAGAGAGAGTCTTGGAGGAGTGCTACCATATGTCCTTTGTCAGCGAGGGCGTGGACTCCGGCGGTTTAGAATACGCCCGCGATATGCTCGCTCGCGCCTTGGGCAGCCAGAAAGCTCGCGAATTTATTGAGCGGGTGCGAGCCAGAGCGCAGGGAGCGCCCTTCGATTTCTTGGAAGACGCCGATCCAGCTCAGGTGGCCAACTCGCTCAAGAATGAGCATCCTCAGACGATCGCTTTGATCGTGTCTCACCTGAAGGCCAGCAAAGCCGCCGGGGTGATTGCCAACCTCGATGAAGGGCTGCAAGGCGAGGTTGCCAGCCGGATTGCGGCCATGGACCGGGTCTCACCCGATGTGATCAAAGATGTTGAGACGGGCGTAAAGACCAAACTGGCTACGCTGCTAGTAAGCCAGAATTACGCCACGGCGGGCGGGGTCTCTTCGCTGGTCAGTATTCTGCACCAGGTCGACCGCGGGACCGAAAAAACGATTATGGATGCCTTGGACGAGAGCCAGCCTCAGGTGGCCGAAGAAGTGCGCCAGAAGATGTTTGTCTTCGAAAATATCATCACTCTGGACGACCGCGCGGTCCAGCGCATTCTCCGGGACGTCGACAACAAAGACCTTATTCTGGCACTCAAAGGGGCCAGCGAGGAAGTCCAGGATCTCATTTACCGCAACCTATCCAAGCGAGCGGCTCAGCTACTCAAAGAGGAGCTGGCCATTATGGGACCGGTTCGCCTCAAGAATGTGGAAGAGGCCCAGCAGCGCATTGTGGCCGTTATTCGTCAACTAGAGGCCGCCGACGAGATTGTTATTTCTCGGCCGGGTGAGGATGAAGTGATTACCTAGTGAGACCCTATGGCCAAAATCTTCAAAACCGTCAACTTTGACTCCGAAAATAAGGTCGCCATCACCGGTCCGGTGGTGGTCAGCCCGCTGCCTGAGGTTGCCATGCTTGAGCCCGAGGCTGAGGTCGTTGTTGAAGTCGATCGGACGGAGACCCCGGCTGAAGTCCGCCTGACCTCCACCGAAGCTCAGCGGCATGTGGAATTCATGATGCAGCAAGCTCAGTTGCAGGTCGCTAGCTGGAAAGAAGAAGCTCAGCGCGCCGGCTGGGAGGCCGGACATCTCGAAGGCCAAAACCGGGCCGAGGCCGAGTCTGCCGAGACGCTCAAGCAGATTCAGCGCATCGCCGAGTCGGCGCTGGAAGCCAAGGCCCAGTATTTGGCAAGCATTCAAGCCGAGTTGGGTCAGTTGGCTGTGGCCATTGCCCGGAAAATTATTGGCCGGGAGTTGTCTCTTAATCCCAAAGTCATCAGCGACATCGTGGGCCGCTCCATTAAGCTGGCCCAGATCAAAGGGGCGTGCCGGATCCGGGTTAACCCCACCGACTATGATCTGCTGGCCCCAATGTGGGAGGCGATTCCTTCGTTTCAGCAGCCCTCCCAGTCGTGGGAGCTGACCCCCGACGAGCATGTCGACCGGGGCGGCTGTTTGATTGAGGTGTCCGGCGGGACCGTCGATGGCCAGCTCGACACCCAGCTCGCTCAGATTACCGCAGCCTTTGAGGACATCGAGTTGGGGCCCTAGCCCCCTCTTTACGCACTTTTTATGGAGGGTTAACGGCCTCTTTACTGACAGCCCGGGAGGCCTGTGATACATTGGCCTTATGACATTTGTCGTCAATTGGGACAGTTTCCACCAAACTTTGGCCGATACTTTTACGCTAGTCCGTCGCGGCCGGGTCACCCAGGTGATCGGCCTGACGCTGGAAGCCGAAGGTATTCATGCCCAGATCGGCGAGATCTGCACGATAACCTCGGCCGACCAGCGCCGCCGTCTCCTGGCGGAGGTGATGGGTTTCCGTGATGACCGGACCCTCTTAATGCCGCTTGGCGAGATCAACGGGATCAGTCCCGGCAGCGCGGTCGAGGCCAGCGGCTCGCTCTTTAAGGTGCCGGTTGGCCACGCGCTGTTAGGCCGGGTGGTGGATGGTCTGGGTCGCCCCCTTGATGACAAGGGGCCGCTGCTAACCACCAACCAGGTAACGGTTGACGGCGCCGCTCCGCCCCCGCTTGGCCGCATCCCGATCAAGCAGCCCCTCGAAACCGGGGTCCGGGCGATCGACAGCCTGCTGACCGTGGGCAAAGGGCAGCGGATGGGCATTTTTGCCGGCAGCGGCGTAGGCAAAAGCACCACCCTGGGCATGATCGCCCGCCACGCCAAAGCCGACATCAGCGTCATCGCCCTCATCGGCGAGCGGGGCCGGGAAGTTCAAGAGTTTATCGATCGTGACCTGGGGCCGGAGGGGCTGGCTCGGTCCGTGGTGGTCGTCTCCACCAGCGATCAGCCCGCCCTGGTGCGTCTGAAGGGCGCCTGGGTGGCGACGTCCATCGCTGAGTTTTTTCGGGATCTGGGCCACGACGTGGTCTTTATGATGGACTCGGTGACCCGCTTTGCTATGGCGCAGCGTGAAATCGGCCTGGCCATTGGCGAACCCCCGACGATGAAGGGCTACACCCCGTCGGTCTTCGCCTTGCTACCTAAACTGCTGGAACGGACCGGCACCGGGCAAAAAGGGACCATCACCGGCTTTTATACCGTCCTGGTCGAGTCGGATGATCTGACCGAGCCGGTTACCGACGCGGTGCGCTCTATTCTGGATGGGCATATCGTGCTCTCGCGCGATCTGGCTGCCCAGAACCACTACCCGGCGATTCAGGTGCTGGACAGCGTTAGCCGGGTGATGCCGGCCATTACCAGCGACGCTCATCGCCAGCTTGCCGCCCGGCTGCGCGATCTGCTGGCAACTTACCACGACGCCCGCGATCTGATTAACATCGGTGCTTATGCCGAGGGAACCAACCCTCAGATCGATCAGGCCATCGCCGCTATGCCAGCTATTCTCAGTTTCTTGCGCCAGGGAGCTAATGAACCCACGCTCTATCCGGAGACCCTGGAGCGGCTACACCAAATTGTTGGTCATACCATTTAGAACTCTAATAACTGACGGAGCAAAACTCAATGCTCAATCCAAACAACTTTCGTCTTCAGTCTGTCCTCGATTTAAAGTCAAGCATGGTAGACAACCTGGAGATTGAATTCGCCAGCCTGAAGACCAGCCATAATCAGGAAGTTGCCCGGTTAGACCAGTTGGAACAAGACAAAGACCGGCAACTGGACCAATTGGCTCGCCAACAGCAAGGCCAGATCGACTGCCAGTCCATTCAACTCCATCATCAATTTTTGTCGGGACTGGATCGACAGCTAAACCAACAAGCGGAGCGCGTCGAAACTGCCCGGCAGCAAATGGAGGGTAAACGGCAGGAGCTGGTAGATACCATGCAGGATCAAAAGTCGCTCGAGAAGCTGCGTGACCGCCATCAGGATCAAGTTCGCCGCGATCAACAGCGTCGCGAGACTCGGACCACCGATGATCTGGTTATTGCCAAGTATGGCCGCGAAAGGTTAAACCGATGATTGAAGCAATTTTTACCCAACTCCAAAGTCAAATGTACGAGTCGGTCTTAAAGGATTTGCGCCAACTGTTAAGCGGGGTGTCCATGACCGGCTTGTCAGGCAGTTTCCCTATCCTAAAAGCGCGGACCTCTGAATTCGACGCGCTGATTGACGCCGCTGCCGATAAGTACAACCTGGATCCGACTTTGCTCAAAGCCGTCGCCCACGCCGAGTCAAATCTGTCCGCGGAGGCGATCTCCACCGCCGGGGCCAAAGGCTTGATGCAGTTGATGGACTCCACGGCGGCTATGTTGGGCGTAACCGACTCGTTTGATCCGCTCCAAAACGTGGAGGGCGGCGCGCGTTACCTGCAACAAATGCTGGCCCGCTACCAAGGCAACGAGGCCCTGGCCCTGGCCGCTTACAACGCCGGCCCGGGCGCGGTTGATCAGTGGGGCGGGATTCCCCCTTATGCTGAAACCCAGGTTTACGTGCCCAAGGTCCTACAGTTGCGCGGCCAGTACCAAAGTTGGGAAGGCTAATTAGCATCTGTGCTGAAAGGAAAAATCGATGCCTCGTTCAATCTTCGATGATCTGGCCCTTCGGGCCGCCTCTCTGGGCCTTAACGGTTTAGCCCAGCGGCAGCGGGTAACGGCCCATAACGTGGCCAACGTCGATACGCCCGGTTTCAAAGCGCAGCGGGTGGATTTTGAAGCCCAGCTTCAGCGCGAACTTAAGCAGGAAACCGAGATCGGCTTGCCGCTCTCGACGACGGCGCCGGCCCATCTTCACTTTCAGTCCCGGCCTGGCGCCGAACTCTCCACCGTCAGCTCCCTCGATACCGATCTGCGCAACGACGAGAATAATGTGGATATCGACCTGGAGATGACCACCCTGGCCGAAACAGCGATTCGCTACCAGGCGCTGACCCAACTGGCCAGCAAGAAATTGGCGATGTTGAGGAGCATTGTTCGCGACGGGCGCTAAATCTTTACTCAACTTTTACGCCAGTTTGACTCATGTGGGCGCTCTCAACTGCCGTAAATAATTATAACCTCAAGAAAGGGGGATGTGCTTTTGAATATTCAAACCATAACCGCCTCGTTAGGCCCGTTATTGGGCGGAGAACTCTCGGTGCCGGCTATGAGCGGAGAGCTGCCGGCTCTCAACTTTGCCGACATGCTGGCCGCTGAAGTCGTCGCTACCGGTGAGACGGTGGATACCACTGCCGCCGGTAGACTGTTGGGCCTGCCGCTCCTGGCCGGGGACAGTCCGGGAGCACCGCTCCTCCGGTTTGAACAGTTGGCCCAACTGCTAACCGGTCTCCCACCCGCTGCCGCCAAGTTGACGCTGGACCTTCCCCAGGAGGCGTCGCCCCAAGCGGATCCACAAGCGCTGATCACGCTGACCCAAATGATGAGTCTGTTGCAAGCCCCCAGCCCGCTCGCTTCGTTGGGGCTGACTGTACCGGTCGAGGCTCAGCCAGACACAGCCGGCCAAAATCAGGAATCCGACAGTCCCTGGCCGGAAGAGGCTTTAGCCCTGCCGGTGAGCGAGACCCTGCTCAGTGGCGAATTGATGAACTTAACCGGCCTGGTCGCTCTGGCCAGCCTGCAGCCTCGGCCGGTAACTCCGCCGGCCGAGAATCCGGTCTCGGCCGAGTTAAACCTACCGGCCCAGACTGCGACGGCGGTCAAGCCGGTTGTTGTCGCCGCGACAAATCTGGCCGCGATACAGTTGGCCGGGGAAAATCTGGCCGCGGTAGCACCGGACGCTGAAGCCGCGGCGGCCCCGACGGGTGACTTTGAGCAGGCGCTTCGGGCCAAGACGGTCCCGCTAGCCTTCGCTAACAGCAGTGTCGAGCCCGCTCACCCGGCCGGCCCAAACTCCAAAGTCAATGCCCCAGCGCCTTCGGCGCCGCAACCCCAGGTTGATGTCACCCAGGAGGCCGCGCTGGCTAACTTGCGAGCCGTGCCTAACGCTGCCCCGGCTAACCCGGTGCCGAACTTCGTGCCTGTCGAAGCGGCGGTCGATCTGTCTGGTCACCCGGCTTTGCAGCAGGTCATCGACACCGTCGAGTTTCTGTCCCAGAAAGGCGAGACCGAAGTTCGGCTGCACTTGTATCCCAAAGAGTTGGGCCAACTCCACGTTCAACTGCAAGTGATCGAGGGGCAGGTGGTCGTCCGGATGGTCGCCGAGTCGTCCCAGGCTCAAAACCTGATCCAAGATCATCTGGCTCAGCTAAAGGCGGCCTTTTCCGCTCAGGGATTGCAAGTGGATCAGATGACGGTCAACGTCGGTGGCGGCGGGGCGGATGCTAATGCCTCGGGCCAGCCGTCGCGCGGTAGTTTCGCTCAGCCAAATTGGGCCGCTCCTTTTAAGCTGCCGGGTGAGGCCAGCGAGCAGACTGCCCCCGAACCGAGAAAATCTCGAGTCTGGGGCCTGGTCAATTCGGTGGATTACAAAATTTGAAATCGCTCAGCTAGTCGGAAGCTGGGCGAGACAGTCCCAGGCTTGACGGCTAGTCTACGGCTAGTCTAATGAAAAGAGTTCATTCTAATGGAGATTAGCAGTACAACGTCAGCGTCGGCAGCAAACTCGGCGCAAAGCACTACCCAAACCTCATTTGAAACCAACAGCTTAGGCGAAGATGCCTTTATGAAATTGCTCCTGGCCCAGCTTCAAAACCAGGATCCGCTCCAACCGATGCAAGATCAGGAATTTGTGGCCCAATTGGCTCAATTCAACTCGCTTAGTCAGCTTACTCAGCTCAACAAGAATCTGGAAACCTTTATGTCAAGCCAGTTGGTAGGCCAGGGAAGTAGCTTGATTGGTAAAACGGTCACCGGCTATGGGAGCGATGGCAGCGAAGTGAGCGGGATCGTTTCCGGCTTACGGGTCTCAGGGGGCAAGGTTACGTTAAGCGTCGCCGGAGCCGATCTGCCGCTAGATAAAGTCAGTACCGTTAAGGAAACCGAACGGAGTTCAGACGATGATGGACAAAATTCAACTAGCTTCGCTTCAACAAGCTGATTTTACCAAAGCGACTCGCCCGGCGGCGTCCAGCACGCCTGCGCCAGACCAGAGCTTTGAGGATGCCCTGCAAGCCCAACTCGGCCGGCCGCCGGCCGTGCGCTTTTCGGCTCACGCTCAGCGCCGGATCTCTTCCCGCAATATTGAATTTGGTCGCGAAGAGACCATGCGTCTGGAGGAAGCCGTTGAGAAGGCTGCCGGCAAAGGGGCCCGCGAGTCACTGATCTTGATGGATGACCTGGCTTTGGTGGTTAGTATCAAGAACAAAACCGTTATTACCGCCGTCGATGCGGACAGCCGCAAGGACAATGTCTTTACCAACATCGACAGCGTTGTGCTCACTTAAGTTTAAGAAATAAGATTATCAAATTCATTTTTTTATCCCCGGCCGGACCTCCTCAAGGAAGCCGGGTAAATCAGGAGGATCTTTATTATGATGCGTTCAATGTCTCTCGCCATCTCCGCCCTGCGGAACCACCAGATTTATATGGACGTTGTGTCCAGCAACATTTCCAACGTCAACACCACCGGCTTCAAAGGCAGCCGGATCTCCTTCCAGGAACTATTGAATCAGACCATCCGCGGCAGTAGCGCCCCCCGAGGCGGGGTTGGCGGCCTCAACCCCATCCAGATTGGTTTGGGGATGGCCCTGGGCGGGATCGATACGATCTTTACGCAGGGGAGTTTGCAGGACACCGGTAAGCTGACCGACCTGGCCATCCAGGGCGACGGTTTCTTTGTTTTAGACAGTGGCGAAGGCTTCTACTATTCCCGGGATGGTAACCTGGACGTCGGTTTGGACGGGGCGTTGCTCAACGTCGCGACCGGTTACACCGTCTCAGGTTGGGAAGCGGATGATGCTGGCAATATCGACACCGCCCAGCCTTTGGGCAAAATTACCATTCCCTTTGGCCAGACCACGGCTCGTGCCACGGCCGCTTCGCAACTGCGCGGCAACGTTGACGCGGAAGCCGCTGTAGGCGATACGACCAACGCTACCCTTGGTGTATACGATTCGTTAGGCGTGCTGCACAACATCGAGGTCGTCTTTACTAAGACCGGCCCCAACCAGTGGAGTTGGAACTACAATACCACCGACTCAACCATTGGCGGCATCACGCCGGCCGGCACGAACATTGCCTTTAACAGCGATGGCAGCTTTGATACGACCAACCCCACCCCAACGCTGACCATCACCTACGCCAACGGCGCCGACCCAGCCACTGTCACCCTTGATATGACGAAGCTGACTCAGTTGATGGGCCAGGGTAGCGTCAACCAGGCTAGCCAGGATGGTCTACCCCCCGGTGATCTGTCCACCTTTACCGTGGGGACCACCGGCGAGGTGGTCGGCATTTTCTCTAACGGCCTCAATCGCAAACTGGGTCAAATCGCCATGGCCACTTTCCTCAACCCCGGCGGGTTGATGAAAAAAGGCCAGAGCTTATTTGCCAGCTCGGCCAACTCCGGCGTGGCTCAGGTCGGCTTACCCGGCAGCGATGGCCGCGGCCAGATTTCCGGCGGCTACCTGGAGATGTCCAACGTGGAACTGGCCCAGCAGTTTACCAGTATGATCGTGGCCCAGCGCGGCTTTCAGGCCAACAGCCGGGTCATCACTACCTCCGACGAGATGCTGCAAGAGCTGGTAAACCTGAAACGGTAGGGAGTTTAACTTTTCAAATCAGACCGAGGACCGGCGACGGATGATCGCAGTGGCCGGCTGCCGGCCCTCGGTCACCTCTCGCCGGCCGGAATGCGTCCCAAACTATGCTTGACCGGCTCATCTCTTCAACCACACCTCAGACTACCCAGCCGACTCTGGTCGCCACCATCCAGGATACGACCCTGACTCAGGGTCAACTGTTGCGGGCCACGGTCCAGCGGGTGGCCGACTCCTTGGCCTGGCTCACTGTGCGGGGCCAGACGTTGGTCGCTCGGGCCGACAACGTAGCGTTGCAGCCGCAGCAGCGGGTCATGCTTCAGGTTGCTGAGGTCAAGGCCGACCAAGTCACCCTGCGCCTGGCCGATCTGCCGGCCACTGCTAAGCTTCAGCCCAGTGCCCCGGCCCCGACCTTCTCCTCTGGCAGCGTCGCCAACCAGACGGCCTTAATCGCGCAGCTCACCACCTTACTGACCGAGTGGGGGGTTGAGGCTGACGAAATCAATCTGGCGGCGGCCAAAGCCCTGCTCGTGCACCAGCAAAGTATTACCCCGAACGATATCCAGACAGTACGTTCTCTCTGGCGGGCGCTGCCCCAAGCCCAACTTGCCGATCTGGAGGCGGTCACTTTCTTGCAGGCCCGGCAACTGCCGGTTAACCCCGAGTCGGTTACCCTGGCCCGGCACTTCATCGAGTATGCGCCTCAACTGGCCCGCCAGCTAACCGATCTGCAAGCTGCCTTGAGCCAACTGCAAACTCAGCTCAACCAGGCTCAGGGTCCCGCCCTGAAGCCGCTGGCCGAGACGATCCAGGCTGCTCTCGGGCAGATGGCCAACTGGGCCCTGCCCGCCGATGCGCCTGCAGCCGAACTGGCGGCCCGCTTGCCCACGCTGATGAGCCAACTGAATACCCCGCCGGAAACCAATCTGGCGCAAACGGCGATGCGTCAGGGCGTGGCCGAGCCGGGTCAGGCGCCGGTTCAGCGATCAGATCAAGCGCCGGTCCAGGCCTCAGCTCAAGCCCTGCCTCAATCGCCGCTGCAACCTGAAGGTCAGCTCGTCGAGCGCCCAGAGGTGGGTCCCGCGCCGCAAGCCGCCGATCGGGAGCCGAACCCGCTTCCCCGCTTATTGACCGCCGTGCGCACTGCCTTGGCCGATCCCAACCTGGATGAGACCCTGGCCCGGCCGCTCCGGCAACTGGCCGAGAAGCTGGATACCGCTTCTAACAATCTGAGCGCGTTTCAACTCAATAATTTAGGCCAGCCGCCGACAGCGACCCTCGAGTCCTATTACCTCTTCCCGATTCCGCTCCACTTGCCCGACGGTCCGCAGACGGCTCAGCTCAAGATCTTCCACCGCCCCCACCAACAAACGATCGACCCGGACAACGTGCGCCTGGCTTTGCTGCTTGACCTGCCGGAACTGGGTGAAATTGCGGTCAATCTAACCGTCTTTGAGCAGCGCCTGAGTGGCCAAATTTTGACCGGCCTGGAGGACACCCGCCAGCGAGCCGAAGCCAACCTGGACCAACTGCGCGACAGCCTAGCCGATCTTGGCTATCGGGTTGAGGTCCTGAGCGCCGATCGCTTGCCTCCCCGTGAGACCGCGATTACGGAGCCGGTCTCTACTCAAAGTCTGCGGCTGACCCAAATCAATTTGAGTGCTTAACATGTCCCGTTCCGGTTACCGTTCCCTCCGTACCCGCTCCAATGTGCCGCCCGATCGCCGTCGGGCCGTGGCCTTGAGCTACAAAGCCGGCTCAATGCCTGCTCCGACCGTGGCCGCCAGTGGCCAGGGTGAGGTCGCCGAGCGGATCATCGCTCTGGCCCGCGAGCACGGCGTCACCATCCGCGAGGACCCCGACCTGGTCGCCCTCCTGGCCCAACTGGATGTAGGCCAGATCATTCCGCCGGAACTCTATGCCGTCGTCGCCGAAGTGCTGGCTTTTGTTTACCGCCTAAAAGGTAAAAAGTAGCCTGCCGGACCGGGTTCCTTTAATTTTACGCACCTTTTACCCTGCCTATATGCCTCCTTTACTGCAATCCCCTCAAGTCGATGCTATAGTGGTTTCGATCGATATCTAACGAATCAACAGCTACGACTTTGATGACTCACCGACGTCTGTTCATTATTCTTACTATTTTCCTCGCCCTGGCGCTGCAGCCCGTCCAGGCTCAAGCGCCGTCTCCGGCTTTCCCAAGCGAAACCCTGACCGGGCCGCTACCGTTATCGACCTACCCTCGACCCAAGAATGATAACGGCTTCGGCATCCACTGGAGCACCAACCTCTATGGCCAGAGTGACAAAACCACCGACTTTTTTGTGGCCGAGCTCAAGGCGATGAATATCAAGTGGGTCAAGATTCTCAATGAGCACACCGACGGCCGCCACTATGACTATCTGGTCGACCAGTTGGTGGCCAACGATATCATGCCGATTCTGCGCATCTATGTCCGCTGCAACGAGGCGATCAACCTGGGTGGCCTGGGCAAGATGGTCCAGCACTACATGGCCAAGGGCGTCTACTACTACGAACTCTACAATGAACCCGATCTCTACGGCGTTCCCGGCGGCTGGTGCAAAGATCCGGAACCCGATCCGGAACGATTGGCCGAACTGTGGGCCCCGGCCGCTCGCGAGGTCCAAATGTGGGGCGCCTACCCCTCCCTGCCGTCCATTTTTCCGGTTGGCAAAGGTCACCCCGATTGGCAAGATAGCTTCTTTCAGCGCTTTCTGGGGGCCATCAAAGCCAACGGCGACACCGAGCTGCTCTACCGCAGTTGGGGCGCGGTTCACAACTACTTTCTCAACCATCCGGCCGATTATCCCATGGACGAGATCAGCCGGACCGGCCGCCCGCTCACACCCGAGGAGATCAGCCAATACGGGTTAAACGAAAACCAAGTTTTCTCTATCAACCAGGCTCGGGCCGAGCGCCAACAAAATGGGCCGCATCTAGGCACCGATCCTACCCAGGATGTCCACGGCTTCCTGCAATTTATCGCCTACCACGATCAATTCACCGAAATTTTCGGCTTTGAGATTCCCCTGATCAGCACCGAGGGCGGGGCCACCGTTGGCTCTTGTGAGGACGGTCGCTACCCATGCGTCGATGAGCAGATCCAGATGGAGCAGACTCTCTGGGCTTACGATTACATGCTCGATCAGGCGCCCGACTACTACTTTGCCACCAACACCTGGTTGTTGGCTCAACAAGCCCTTGACTTTGGCGGCGGCTACATCTGGGAAGGCAACGCCTGGTACCACGACCGCGAGGGCAACCATCTGCCCATCGTTGAGGCCATGAAATCCCATCCCCGCAAAGGCGAAGTCCGGCACGGCGGCCAAGCCCCCGGGGAAACAATGAACAATGAACAGTTAACAATTAACAATGAACAGTTAACAAATCCAATCCTCCAACCCTCCAATCCACCAACCCTCCAACCCTCCAACCTTCCCACTGCCTACCCCCGCCCCGCCAACGACAATGGCCGCGGCGTCCACTACGCACCGACCATCCTGGCCCAGCCGCCGGAGATGGTGGATTTCTTCGTGACTGAGCTGCTCGCACTCAACATGAAGTGGGTCAAAATCATGCAAGGCGATCTGCCCAAGATCGAGCACCAGTACCTGATCGAGCAGCTCGTCGCCCACGATATCGAGCCGGTGCTGCGGGTCTACAAACCCTACAACGAGCCGTATGAGCACTTGCCCGCCCTGGTCCAGGCCGGACTGCCGCTGGGCGTTCACTACTACGAACTTTACAACGAGCCCAACATCGGCGGTTTTCCCGGCGGTTGGTATGACGGCCAAGCCATCAGCGTGGAGCATATGCTCGATGTCTGGCTGCCTGCCGCCGAAGCCATCCAGCAGGCGGGCGGCTATCCCGGCCTGCCCTCGCTCGCGGCCGGCGGCGACTACGACGATATGAAGTTCCTGGCCAACTTCCTGGACGGCGTCAAGGCCCGGGGCCGAACCGACCTACTCCAGCGCGCCTGGATCCCGCTGCACAACTACTTCTTCAACCATCCCTTTAACTACCCGGAGGAGCCTGTCAACCTGACCAACGCCCTCCTGACCGAGGCCGAGGCCCAGCAGCGCGGCCTCAGCAGCGACCAGGTCCAAGCCATCAACACCGCTCGAGCCAACGCTCGCCAGCCCGGCGGTTACTACGTCGGCGATACGATCCACGCCGACTCGAACAGCTTCCGCAAGTTTGAAGCTTACGCCAAGATTTTCCACGATCGCTTCGGTTACTACTTGCCCATCATCACCACCGAGGGCGGGCCGCTGACCAGCGATCACCAAGACCCGCGCTACCCGCCCATCACCGACGCCGATGTCACCGATCTCACCCTGCGCGCCTATCACGCCATGCTCGATACCGCGCCGGACTACTATTTTGCCTATATGCCCTGGCTGATGGCCAACTTTGCCGGCGGTCACTGGGACAACGCCTGGGAAGCCGCCGCCTGGTACAAACTTGACGGCTCCACCCTGCCCGTCGTCCCGGCCCTCAAAGCCGACCCCCGCCGCCAAGAGGTGCGCCAACCAGCAACCAACCATGCCCAATTAACAATGAACAATGAACAATTAACAAATCCAGCCCTCCAATCCTCCAATCCTCCAATCCTCCAACCCTCCGATCCTCCAACCCTCCAACCTTCCAATCCTCCAACCTTCCAATCCTCCAACCCTCCAACCCTCCAGCCTTCTATCCAGATCGTTCCCCTCACCGGCTCCGGGCCGGCCTGGCAAGTAGCCCAAGCCGACTGGCAGCCGGCCAGCAGTACCTATCCCCGCCTGCGGGTTCAGGTCGTCAATGCTGCGGGCGAGGCGCTGGGTGGCCAGCAACTGCGCGTGGAGTGGCCGGGCGGCTGGAATTTGTTACTGACCGCGTCTGACCACAGCGTCACGATGCCCTTAACCAACCCGGCCGGCCCCTACCGGATCACCATTGCCGGTGGCAGCGGCCAGGGTCTGGAGGCGACCGGCGCGAAGGGTCTCGATCTCAATGCGACCTTTGTCAGAGCAGGAGAAAGTTAACCCTATGAAAGCCATTAGCTTGTTCACGTTGATTATCCTGATCGCCGGTGTTACCACGGGCTGCACGATGGTTGTGACCTCTGCCCCACCCACGCCGACCACCAAGCCGTCTGAGCGAGTCGTGGCGCTGCCGCCGATTCTGCCCACCAGTACTCCGCGCCCCACCCCCACCGATACGCCCGAACCACCGCCGCCCCCTAACGACGACGCCGTCCCGGCGGCTCTGGAGCTTGAACAGGCCACGGCCACCCTCACCCCGACCGTAACATCGACCCGACCGTACGTCGTCGGGGCCCGGGGTGCCGTGCCGGCCGACCCGCCGACCCTGACCCCAACCTCGACCCCGGCGCCGCCCACAGCGACCGCCACGCCTACCCGCGTCCCGCTTCAACCAACCGGCGGCCTGCTGATGCCAACCGCGACCCCCCTCCTCCCCACGCCCACTCCGGCCGCGGTGGCCGAGGTGAGCACTTTCGACCCGGCAAATTCCGCTGGTCCCACTGCTCGCGAGTCGACCATCACCATTAACACTTACGACTATGCCTCGGCCTTAACCCCGACTCAGTCGGGCGATCCGGTCTTTCCCTACCCCCGCCTGGATCACAATCGGGTGGGGTCGCCTGCGCCTAAGAGTTACAAGGCCATCGTGCTGGAGAACCGCTATACCCAGCTGACGATTTTGCCGGAGTTGGGTGGCCGGATCTATCGCTGGATCGATAAGACCAGTGGCCAAAGTCTTTTCTATGAAAACCCGGTCATCAAACCCACCCAGTGGGGGAACCGGGGCTGGTGGCTGGCGACCGGCGGCATGGAGTGGGCCCTGCCCACCGACGAGCACGGCCTCAGCGAAGCCTCGGCCTGGAATTACGGCCTCTTCCAGACCGATGATACGGCCGGGGTCAACCTGTCCGATGTCGAAGAGCAATCCGGCCTGCTGTCCGAGATCACGGTTGCCCTCGACGCCGATCACAACTATTTCACCGTGACCCCTCGTCTGGTTAATCCCACCGACCGGCCGGTGTCGTATAAGTTCTGGATTAACAGCATGCTCGATTTGGGCGCTAAGGATCCGCAGCCTGGCACCTCGTTTGTGCTGCCGGGCGGGCAAGTTACCGTCCACTCTACCGCCGACAGCTCGCTGCCCCAGGCCGGCGAGCCGATGAACTGGCCGGTTTATGAAGGGCGCGACCTGAGCCGCTACAGCAACTGGACCAACTACCTGGGGGTCTTCGCCGCCCCCGCCGCGGCGGAGGGCTTTATGGGCGCCTACAACCGCGAGACCAACCTGGGCGTAGTCCGGGTCTTCCCCCACACCCTGGCTCGAGGCGCCAAGATCTTCGGCCCCGGCGATCTTGACTCCGGCCTGTGGACCGATGACGGCAGCCGCTACTTTGAGTTGTGGGGTGGTCTAACGCCCACTTTTGCCGATGAGACCACGCTCCAGCCGGGGGCCTGGGTCACCTGGCAAGAACAGTGGTACGCGGTCGGGGATATGGGCGGCTTTAGCGCTGCTAACACCGAAGCGGCCCTCAACCTCGGCTTAACCCCCGACTCGGTTCAGGTGGCGGCAGCCGGGACCAGCCCGTTCAACGGGAACTTGGTGCTGTGGCAAAACGGCCAGGAAGCGACCCGCTGGCCGGTGGCGCTGGCCCCGGAGCGCCCCTTCCGCGGTAGCTTCGCCGCGGCCCAGGGCTCAACCGGACCGTGGGGTGCGACCTTGTTCGACTCCACCGGTCGGGAAGTGCTCAAAATCGGTCAAACCGAACGGTCGGCGCAGCCTCAGGCCGTGGCCGCCCCGGCCCCAAATCCGGCCACCCCGACCCCGGCGCCACAACCTACCGCCGCCATCCCGACGTCTGCTCCGGCCGCGTCACAGCCCACTGCCGCCGTCCCAACGTCTACTCCAGCCGCGCCACTGCCTACCTCATCCCCGCTGGCAACCCCCATCGATCCGCAGGGTCTGACGTGGGACTCCCGGCTAAGCGAGCTCGAGATCGATGTCACCCGGGCCCAGGCTGACCCCGGCCAGCCGGTCTTCCGTTTGACCGAGGCCAAATACCAGAACGAGTTTGAGGCCGGTGGCCGGCATCACGTCTTTGTCGAGGTCCTGGACGAGCAGGGCCGGCGGATCGTGGGCCAGCCGGTTAAGCTGGCCTGGGCCGATGGCGAGGCCAAAATGGTAACTGAGGACAAACCTTACCCGGAATACGCCGCCAATGCGCCCCTCTACGGCTCGATGGAGGATGGCACCTATCGCGTCTCGGTAGACGGCGCGGCCAGCGATGAAGTAACCGGCTTGGGGCTGCCGGCCAAGCACCACGTCAGCTATCTGCTCACCTTTCAGCGGGGCGCTGCCTCGGGTAGCCCACCCCCGCCGCCCGTGGTAATTGCCCCCACGCCCCCCCCGACCGCCGCGCCGGTAGTGGTGACCAAGCCCAGCCCCAGCGGCCAACTCGTCTGGGACTCGCGCATGGATGAGTTGGGCATTACGATGACATCGGCTCAGGCTCAAGCCGGCCAACCGGTCTTTCGCCTGGTTGAAGCCAAGTATGAGAATGAGTTCGAGTCGAAGGGCATGCACCACATCTTTGTCGAGGTCTTGGACGAGCAGGGCCAGCGGATCGTGGGCCAGCCGGTTAAATTGGCCTGGGCCGATGGCGAGGCCAAAATGGTAACTGAGGACAAACCTTACCCGGAATACGCCGCCAATGCCCCAATGTACGGCATGATCGGGGAAGGGGAGTACAGCGTGTTTGTGGACGGCACACCCAGCGACCGCATCGACGGTCTGGGCCTGCCGGGCAAACGCCACGTTAACTATTTGCTTACCTTTCAGCGCAAAAATCAGTAGTGGGCAATGAGCAATGAACAATGAGCAATTAGCAATGAACAATGAACAATTAACAAATTCAACCCTCCAACTCTCCAACTCTCCAACCCTCCAATCCTTCAGTCTTCCACTCCTCCACTCTTCCACTCTTCCATCCTTCCTAATTCTTGTCCTCCTTATCTCCTTCCTATTGCTCATCCTCACCGCCTGCGGATCTCAACCCCTCACCCCCGAGCAGCAGATCCGCGAGTATATTTTTGTCCACCAACCCGTTACCGGCCCCGATTTTGTAGATTGGGCTAATGTCGCCCTGGCCGACTATCCTTCTCGCCGAGTCTATCGGGCGATCTACAGTCAGGGCCAAACTGAAGCTGACAAAGGCCACCCCAACGCCGTCGCCACCTTGAGCTTCGCTGCCCGGGCCTGGGCCGAGGAGAAGAACCTCACCTACAATCCAACCGACTGGCTGGCCATGCAGCAGCAGGCCATTGCTAACCTGCGCGATGACCCCGGTCAGATCAATTTGTGGCCTACCGCCGTGCCGGAATAGTCCCGGCGCGCCGCAAGCCGGCAAAGGTCATTTGACAAAACCTCTTAAAGGGACTATAGTCCCGCTTTGAAATTTCAATAGAGTACTCTTATCCAGAGAGGTGGAGGGACCGGCCCTGTGAAGCCTCGGCAACCTGTCAATTCAGTGACCGGGAGTCAAGAGTAATCCCTCATTATCAAGCCCAAATAATAGGCTGATAATGGGGCTGCCCCTTGACAACCGAGAACTGACACTGGTGCCAATTCCGGCAGAGTTTTCTGGAAGATGAGAGGCAAACGTAAGCGGCCGCACGTGACCCTCTGTCTTCTAGTCAGAGGGTTTTTTGATCCCGAAAAATAAAATCCAAGGAGAGATATTGATCATGAGTGAAAACACCCGCAAGTTTGGCTTTACCACCCGGCAGCTTCACGCCGGCACCCAACCCGATCCCACCACGGGCAGCCGGGCCGTGCCGATCTATCAAACCACCAGCTACCAGTTCCGGGATACGGAACACGCGGCCAATCTGTTTGCCCTCAAAGAGCTGGGCAACATTTACACCCGGATTATGAACCCCACCACCGATGTGCTGGAGCAGCGCATCGCCGCTCTGGACGGCGGGGTGGGGGCGCTGGCCGCCAGCAGCGGTCACGCCGCCCAAACGATGGCCATCCTGACCCTCTGCGGCAGCGGCGATCACATCGTTAGCAGCAGCCGCCTGTATGGCGGCACCTACAACCAGTTTAACTACACCTTCCCCCGCCTCGGCATCGAGGTCACTATGGTGGATCCCTCCGAGCCGGAGGCCTTTGCCGCCGCTATTAAGCCCAACACCAAGATTATCTACGGCGAGACCTTGGGGAACCCCGATATTAGCGTGTTTCCCTTTGAGGAAGTGGCCGCGATTGCCAAGGCTAACCACATCCCGCTGATGATCGACAACACGTTTGCCACGCCTTACCTCAACCGGCCCCTCGAGTGGGGCGCGAACATTGTGGTTTACAGCACGACGAAGTTTATTACCGGCAACGGGACCACCATTGGCGGCGTGATTGTGGATGGCGGCAACTTTGATTGGACCAGTGGCCGCTTTGATAACTTCACCACGCCCGATCCGTCCTACCATGGCCTGGTCTACGCCGAGCTTGGCCCGCCCGCTTTCATTCTCAAAGCCCGCGTCCAGATCCTGCGCGATATCGGTGCCTGCCAGGCCCCCTTCAATGCCTGGACCACCCTGGCCGGCCTGGAGACGCTGAGCCTGCGTCTGGACCGCCATGTCAGCAACGCCCAGCGCGTCGCCGAGTTTCTCAGCGAGCATCCCACCGTAGCCTGGGTCTCTTATCCTGGCCTGCCCAGCCATCGAGACTACGAGCGGGCCAAGAAGTACCTGCCCCAGGGGCCGGGCGCCATCTTGGGCTTTGGCATTAAAGGGGGCCGCGCCGCCGGCGAGACGTTTATCAACAGCTTGCAACTGTTCAGCCACGTGGCTAACGTTGGTGATGCCAAGAGCCTGGCCATTCACCCGGCCAGCACTACCCACAGCCAACTCACTGAAGCCGAGCTGACCACGGCCGGGGTAACGCCCGACTTTATTCGCCTCAGTGTCGGGATTGAGGACATCGACGATATCTTGTGGGATCTAGATCAGGGCCTGGCTCAAGCGAGCCAGAGTTCCTAAGTTATTTGGAATGGCAAGACCTGACAGGCTTTCAAACCCTGTCAGGTCTTAACTAAAGAGAGAAGCCCATGACCTCAACCGACTCTATTGGCCTGGTTAAACCTCAGATCTTTGTTTTTGCGCAGGATGAACCGTTTCTGTTAGAGAGCGGGGCGACCCTCAGGCATGTGACCCTGGTCTATGAGACTTACGGCCGGCTCAACGCCGACCGCTCCAATGCCATCCTGATCCTCCACGCTTTAAGCGGTAGCGCCCACGCCGCGGGCTATCACAAGCCGGATGATCCCAAGCCCGGCTGGTGGGACGACTGTATCGGGCCCGGCAAAGCTTTCGACACGGACCGCTTCTTTGTGATCTGCAGCAATGTCTTAGGCAGTTGCTACGGCTCCAGCGGACCACGCAGCATCAACCCGGACACCGGTAAACCGTATGGCCTGCGTTTCCCGGTGGTCACTGTCGGTGATATGGTCCGGGCTCAGGTTAAACTGATCGATCACCTGGGGATCAAGCAGCTTTTGTGCGTGGCCGGGGGATCCATGGGCGGGATGCAGGTCCTGCAGTGGGCCGCGCACCACCCAGAGCGAGCCAAGGCGGCCATCCCGATCGCGACTACGGCCCGCCACAGCCCGATGATGATCGCCCTCAGTGAGGTGGGCCGGCAGGCTATCTACGCCGACCCCTATTGGAATCGCGGCGATTACTATGAGTCGGCCAACAAGCCGGATGCCGGTTTGGCGGTGGCCCGTATGGTCGGCCACATCACTTACCTCAGCGACGAGTCGATGCAGCAGAAGTTTGGCCGGCGCCTGCGCGGGCTGGAGAAGTACGGCTATGAATTTGATACCGAGTTTGAAGTAGAGAGCTATCTGAAGTACAACGGTCACAACTTCACCCGCCGCTTTGATGCCAACAGTTATCTCTATGTCACCAAGGCGATGGACTATTTCGATCTGTCCGGGCCGACCGGTTCGCTGGTCGCGGCCTTTGCCCGGGCGGGCGGGCTCAAGTATCTGGTCATTAGCTTTACCAGTGATTGGCTTTATCCCACCTTCTACAGCAAACAGATTGTCAGCGCTCTGCAAGCGGTTGATGCCGATGTGACTTATTTGGACATCGCCAGTACCTGGGGGCACGACGCCTTTTTGCTTGAAGTGGAGACGATGACCAATTTGCTGGGCAGCTTCTTGGATCGACTGGTGAAAGAAGAGAGCGTCCTTCTGCCGGAACCGCGTGTTAACCGGGTCGAACCGGCTGAGACGCCGGACGTAGCCCCGGTCACCTTATGATCGCGCTCCGGCCGGATCTCCAAGTCATCACCGACCTGATCGCGCCCAACACCAAAGTGCTGGACCTGGGCTGCGGCGATGGCGCGCTGCTCGATTATCTGGTCAGCCACAAACAGGTGCGCGGGCGCGGGATCGAGTTGACGGAAGAGGGCGTGCTGGCCTGCGTGCGCCGGGGGCTCAGCGTGCGCCAGGGAAACCTGGAAGAGGGGCTGGCCGACTATCCCGACGCCAGTTTTGATAGCGTCATCCTCAGCCAGACGCTCCAGTTTCTGGACAATCCCACCTACATCCTGCGTGAGATGCTCCGGGTGGGCCGGCAGGCGGTGATCAGTTTTCCCAATTGGGGCTATTGGCGCTGCCGGTTGAGTCTGCTCCTGACCGGGCGCATCCCTCTAGCCCCGGATTTACCCCAACGCTGGTACGATATTCCCCGTTGGCAAGCCCTGACCGTAGCCGACTTTGGCCGCCTTTGCCGCCACATCGACGTCCGCATCACCCGGCAGGTTTATCTGGCCGGCAATCGCCGCGTGCGCTCACGCCGGCTGAAGAACTTGCTGACCACAACGGCCATCTTTGCCTTGGAGAATAAAAATAGGAAGTAGGAAGCAAGACCAATTAGCAATGAGCCATTAACAAATCTGCTTCTTTAACCTTCCAACCCGCCAATCCTCCAGCCCGCCAATCCTCCAACCTTCCCCTCTTTCCACTTAGCTGATTCTCTCTAGCAACGCCCCGGCATCCACCTCGGCCAGGGCTTGAGCGGCGACGGCACTGAGAGACTCCCCGTGTTCAAAATTGAGACCCGGGACGGTCACCTGCCAGGCCTTGACCCGGGCCTGGTAGAGCAGCTCCGCGTAAGCGAGCAGCGTGGCCGGGGTAAGGTGATGGCCCAGACGGGCGGTCGGGCCAGCCGTAACCGGTTCAATTTGCACCCGTGGGTGGGCTTCGTCCGGCGGCGCGAGGCGAGTATCCACGAAGACGACGGTGGTGACGACCTCATCCGCTAGTTCAGGCGCCAGTTCAGGGGTAAGTTGGTGGACGGCCAGACGCTTGACCGGCACCGCCCGAGCCTGCCAGCGCTGCTCGAGAGCTTCGGCCAGACGGAGACCGGCCCCGTCGTCACTGCGGAGACTGTTGCCGCACGCGAGAATCAGGATCATTGGTATGCTGCTTAAGGGTCCGGCCGTTGAAGCTGATGGTTTTGGCTACCCGCTCGGTGTAGAGCTGGCTGATCAACCGCAGGTGGCCAAGCAAGGTTTGTTCCCGTTCGGTGGCGATGCTGAGGCAGTAGGGCGTGCCGTGAATGGTGCGGATGAGGATGAAGGCTTGCTGGGTGGTTAGCAGATTGTCTTCCATCGAACCGGAGCTCAGTTTGGTAATGGAGGTCTCGACCAGCTTGATGAACAAGGCAATTTGCGCGCTGATATTCTCCATATTGGTCTGGTGCGAGCGGGTATGCTGGGCGATGGTCAAACCATCGAGGCTGACCACCGCCGCGGCAATAAAGTTTTCGAATTCGGCTTCCAGCCCGGCAAAGATTTTTTCAAAGTCCTGAACCAGACCGGCCATCTGCTCATTGGAGCCGGGCATTAAGGGGGTAGGCTCTACCCGGCCAGCCTCCTCTTTGGCCAATCTGGCGCCCTGGATAAAGAGAGCGGTCCAGCCCGGCGGAATAGTCTGCACCGGCGTTTCAACATTGAGCTCCAGGCTATATTCTCCGTTCTTCCAGGGCATGACGGCGTAGATAACCACCATGCCCTCGATATTGCCCAAGGTGGCGTGGATCACATCACCGTTTTTAAAGAAGAGCGAGGCTTGACGCGCCCCGCTCTTGAGGGTTAGACAGGCAGTCCCCGGTTGCTGGCGGGCCTGGTGGATCAACCGCTCGATCCTGACATCCTGTAGGCTGCCTCGTAACATCTGCGCAATCTCCTGTTTCTAAGAAGCCGGTTGGGAGGTGGGAAGCGTGAGTGACCGAGGGAAGCAGATTATTTTTGAAATTAACTAGCAAAGAACTATGTTCTAGACCTTTCGTCGATCAGCGTGCCATCCGGCGACAGGAGCTGAACCTGCAGCGGCATATGCCCGACGGCGTGGGTGGAGCAGCTAAGGCATGGATCAAAGAGACGGACGCCATGCTCGATCCGGTTGAGCAGCCCTTCGCTGAGTTTGTCGCCGGTAATATAGGCCTGGGCAATTTGTTTAACGGTGCGGTTCATAGCCATATTGTTCTGGCCGGTGGCGATGATCAGATTAACCTCTTTGAGAATACCATCATCATCCACATGGTACTCGTGGAAGAGGGTGCCGCGCGGCGCTTCGCTGACCCCAACCCCGATCTCCTGGTTAACGCTGGCCTTGCTGCGGACATGATCGCTGGTCAGATCCGGGTCTTCCAAAACTTCCTCAATCTTTTCGAGCGCGAATAAAATCTCGATTAGGCGGGCGTAGTGGTAGTAAAAGCTGCCGGTGACCGGCTTGCCGCGCTCGCCCAGGCGGCGGAACTGGCGCAGCTCGCGGTCCGCCAGCGGCGTGCCGGCAAAGTCGCAGACATTGAGCCGGGCCAGCGGACCGACCCGGTACATGCCGGCGTAGTTGGCATAGCCAAACTCTTTGCAGTAGGGGAACTTGAGATAGCTCCACGGCTCCACCGCTTCGGCGATGACCTCGCGATAGCGTTCCGGCGGCTGATCAACCACCAGCCGCCCTTCGCTGTCCATGATGCGCAGCATGCCATCATAGTGCTCCAGGCCGCCGTCGGGGGTGACCAGGCCCATATAGAGGCTGGGGAAGTTGCCGTAGTGTTCCACTTCGGCGCTGTGGTCATCAAAGGAGTCCTTAAGCAGGTCCAGGGCCAGCTCGATGATGTCCATAGCCTCCGGCAAAGTGCGCTTAATTTGGTCCCGATCCGCCGGATCGAGCGGCTCCCGCACCCCGCCGGGGATGGTCCAGGCCGGGTGAATGCTGCGGCCACCCAGGATCCGGATGATGTCCTGCCCAAATTGGCGCAGCCGGATCCCGTTGCGGGCAATCTCCGGGTACTGCTGGATCAGGCCCATGATGTTGCGCGAGGTCGGATCGCTCTCCATGCCGAGCAGAATATCCGGCGCGCTGAGATGGAAGAAGCTGAGGGCGTGACTTTGCACGATCTGGCCCCAGTTCATAAGGCGGCGCAGTTTGGCCGCGGCGGGAGGAATGCGCACTCCTAAAATAGCATCCCCGGCCTTGGCCGAGGCCATCAGGTGGCTGACCGGACAGATGCCGCACACCCGCGCGGTAATGCCCGGCATTTCCCAGAAGCTGCGCCCGATGCAAAACTTTTCAAAGCCGCGAAACTCGGTGACGTGAAAGCGGGCGTCGGCGACCTGACCATGATCATCGAGCTGCAGAGTGATTTTGGCATGCCCTTCGATCCGGGTTACGGGGTCGATGGTTACAGTTCGGCTCATTATTTATCTCCTCACTAACCAAAATAACGCATCTCTTCGGGTAAACGGACCGGTTCGCCCTGAACGAGAGCGCTGACCGTTGCCCAGATGCGGTCGGGATCGGGGGGACAGCCGGGGATGTAGACATCCACCGGAATGACTTGATGCAGCGGCAGGACTCGCTGGATGAGGGCCGGCATAACGTGATCGTCTTCCAGCCCGCGCGGCACCTGGCCCGGCCCTTCGCGATAGACTTGAGTGAGCAGATCATCGACGTTGAGCCGGTTGCGCATGCTGGTCACGTTGCCGGTGACGGCACAATCACCAAAACTGATGACAATTTTGGAGCGCTCGCGGACCTGCTGGGCCAGCTCGACGTGGTCGACATTCGCCACCGCCCCCTCGATGAGAGCGACATCCACATCATACGGAAACTCTTTGGCATCCACCAACGGACCGTAGACGATCTCGGCCAGGCCGGCCAGATCGATGAGCAGCTCGTCTAAATCTAGAAAGCTCATATGGCAGCCGGAACACCCGCCCAACCAGGCGGTCGCTACCCTGACTTTGCCTTGTTTCTTTTTGGCCATGACGATTTTCCTTTCGCTTTAACCCGTCGTTCGCTTGGTTGGGGAATAGTAGGGCTGTTGGCCGTCGTAGCTCCACTCGTTCTTTTCCCGGCCGGCCATGATCCAGGACAAGAAGTCGTGGCGCTTGACCATTTCGGCCACGGATGAGCCTTTGCTGAAGAGCGCGCCGGTGGGGCAGACCTGGACACACTTGCCACAACTGGTGCAGCTTTGGCTGGTACCCCACGGCTGGTTTAGATCATGCACGATCCGGCAGTTGACGCCCCGGCCCATCACGTCTTTCGTATGGGCGCCCTCGACCTCATCGCAGACCCGAACGCAGCGCAAACAGAGGATGCAGCGGTTGTGGTCGATGCCGAAGCGATCGTGGCTGATGTCCATAGGCAGATCCGGGTGCAGGTAATCGTAGCGGACGTGATCCATACCCTCGATGGCGGCGATGGCTTGCAACTCGCAATGACCGTTCATCACGCACACGGCGCAGACGTGGTTGCGCTCGGCAAAGATCAGCTCCAGGATCATGCGCCGGTAGCGATTGAGCCGCTCGCTGTGGGTGGTGACCACCATCCCCTCCGTCGCCTCGGCCACGCAGGCCGCCTGCAAGCCGCGAGAGCCGGCCACTTCCACCAGACACATGCGGCAGCCGCCCCGTTCGCTGAGGCCGTCCATGTGGCAGAGGGTGGGTAAGTAGATGTCATGCTCCCGGATCACCTCCAGCAGGGACTGCCCGCTGTTGGCGCTGACGAGTTCATCATTGATAGTAAGGGTAATAACGGTCATGCGGGCACCTCCGGGCTAGACTCAAGGGGTTTCTTGGGTAAGACAAAGCGGGCGCTGGTCGGCTCCAGCGTTTCTTGAACCAAAGCTTCGTACTCGTCTCGGAAGTAGTGCAGGGTGCTGAGCAAGGGATTGGGGGCCGATTGACCCAGGCCGCAGAGGCTGGTCTCGCGCATCAGGACACACAGATCTTCCATGATTTGCAGATCGACCCGGGTGGCGGTCCCTGCGGTGACGCGTTCCAAAATGCGGTAAAGCTCAACCGTACCGACCCGGCAGGGCACACACTTGCCGCAGCTTTCGTCCATGCAGAATTCCATGAAGAACTTGGCGACGTCGGGCATGCTGGTGGTGTCATCCATAATGATCAGACCGCCGGAGCCCATAATCGAGCCTAGCTCACGCAGGCTTTCATAATCCACCGGCGTATCAAGATGAGAGGCGGGGATACAGCCCCCGCTGGGACCGCCTGTCTGCGCCGCTTTAAAGGTCCGGTCGTTGGGAATACCGCCCCCGATGTCGAAGACGATTTCCCGCAGACTGATACCCATCGGCACTTCGATCAGGCCGGTATTAGCGACCTGCCCGGCCAGCGCGAAGATCTTCGTGCCTTTGCTCTTGGCCGTCCCGATGCTGTTAAACCAGGCCGCGCCGTTGGTGATGATCGGCGCGATGCTGCCGTAGGTCTCGACGTTATTGATTAGGGTTGGGTAGCCCCACAGGCCGCTTTGGGCCGGGTAGGGTGGGCGGGGCCACGGCTGGCCGCGCTTACCCATAATCGAGGCCATGAGCGCTGTCTCTTCGCCGCAGACAAAAGCGCCGGCCCCAATGCGCACGTCGATCCGGAAGTTGAAGTTGGTATCCATGACCCGGCTGCCGAGCAGACCGCGCCGCTCGGCCATGCGAATAGCCCGTTCCAGCCGCTTAGCCGCAATCGGATACTCGCCGCGGACGTAGATGAAGCCCTGCTCCGCCCCGACCGCATAACCGGCAATGGCCATGCCTTCCAGAACCCGGTGCGGGTCAGACTCCATCAGGGTCCGGTCCATATAGGCGCCGGGGTCGCCTTCATCGCCGTTGGCAACCACGTACTTCTTATCGGCGATGGCTTTGCGGACCATATTCCACTTTAGACCGGTCGGGTAGCCGGCCCCGCCGCGACCGCGCAGGCCACTGGTCACGATTTCGGCACAGACTTCGTCCGGCGTCATCTCGCGCAAGGCGTGACCCAAAGCCCGGTAGCCGCCGGCGGCGACGTAGTCTTCCAGCCGCTCCGGATCGATCAGGCCGCTGTTGGCCAGAACCACCTTTTGCTGCTTAATAAAGAAGGGCATGTCGGCCGGCAGCACGTTGGGGCTGGGGTCGGTCTCGACCTCCCGGTTGAGATGCTTCTTCAAGATATCCAGGGCCAGCTCCGGGGTAACCCGTTCATAGACCACATCGGCCTGGCCCGGCACCTGGACCGTGACCAGTGGCCCGCGGCTGCAAGGTCCCATACAACCGGTGGAGACGACATTGACCTCGGCTCGGAGTTCGCCGTTGGCTTTTAGATAGTCTTTAAGGGTTTCGTTGACGGTCATGCCGCCGGATGAGAGACAGGGCGTGCTGCCGCAGCAGAGCACGCGACAGCGAAACTTCTCATTTTTTTCTTGTTCGCGTTGGGCTAACGCTTCTAGATCGGCGCGGTTCATAAGGCTTCTACCTCCTCCGGCAGGGTTAGCTCCGGTTCAACTGGGGCGGGGGCCCGTTGGCCGCTGAGCGCGGTGGTGACCAGGACCAGCGCCCCCTCCGGTGTTTCTCGGCCAACCACCTGATTATCGACCACGATGACCGGGGCCAGGCCGCAGCTACCCAAGCAGCGAGCCGTGGCCACGCTCAACTTGCCGTCGGGCGTGGTTTGCCCGGGCTCGATGTCGAACTCGGTCTTGAGCATGGCCAGGATCTCTGCCGCGCGTTTCACGTAGCAGGCCGTGCCCATACAGACCGTGCAGGTATGTTCCCCTTGGGGCTTGAGCGAGAAGAAATGATAAAAGGTAGCCACGCCATAGACCCAACTGAGGGGCAGCTTAAGCTGGCGGGCCACATAGACGAGCAGGTCGTCTTCCAAAAAGCCAAAAGCTTCTTGGGCCGTGTGGAGCACCTCAATTAAAGCATCTTGCTGGTATTGAAAGCGTTTGAGGGTCCGATCAACCAGGTTAAAGCGAGGATCGCCGCTGGGGTGTTCAGCGGCGGGGGGTTTGGCACCGGCGCGCGAAGAGGCTGTGGAACGAATCCGATCAGCTACACTCAATCGTGTCTTTGGTTTCATCAGTGAACACCTCTTTATATTGGTACAATCGAACAGCGATTGACGATTCTAGTTTAGTCTAAAAATACAGCTTCGACACCCGGCTTTAGGATAGAGTGATCACTAGATAGTTGACTAGTTTCATAACCTGGATAAGAGGCCAGGATGGTGGCCTCAACACAAGAAGCTCGGTTTTTGCGCTCTCAATCCTTTACGTGGACGCGGCCCGAGTTTGTCGCCGGCTGTTGGTTAAGCTTGTTGAAACCAACAGCCGGCGATTTATGGGGAAGAGACTGTAACTTCTCAATAAACCGGGGTGACGTTGGTTGAGCCTGTAGAAACCAACGGCCTTCGACAAGCTCAGGCCGCGTCGGCCCCAAATTATTGAGAAGATACAAGAGACTTTCATCAGAGCACAAGCCGGGGTTCTACCCTGGCCCCGGCTTAGGGCACAGCGACCAACTTGATGATCCCGGCTTGTTGCGGTATTATCCACCAAGCTAACACCCGGAATGATCCGCCCGGTAGTGATACTCGGTCGCCCCCACAGTTGGCAAAATTGATGAAGACCGTTATTTTTCTAGCTTATTACAATAAAAATTGAGGCTCACTGGGATTTGAGGGCATTGACACCTTGGTAAAACGTAAAACGAAAAGCGTAATCGATCTTACGCCTTACGTTTTACGCTTTACGCGATCAATTTCTTAAGTGCCAGAAGGGCCAAAATAAGAGAGGTGAGGAAGTGCATGGCAGCTCTAATTAGCCCTTTTACTAAGCCGGCGCCCGGTTTAGCCGTGCGAGAAGGTGCACCCCAGATTACCCGGCCAACCAAGGAAGAGATTGAGGCTTTTCCGGCCGAAGCCGACGCGTTGATCCAACACAACTGGGCCAACCAACAACCCCTCCTTGAGGCAGGGGAGTACAACCTGGACTGGTTGGCCGGTCGCCATCTGTTAATTGCCGGCGCGACCGGGCCGGGCTTAGGTTGTGCTTTGACTACGGCCGCGTTGGGCAGCGGCCAGGCAGCCAGTATCACCGTCTTGAGCCGTGACTTAAAGCGCTCTTTGAACTACGAAACGGGCCGGGCGATGGAGGCTCAGGCGGAAGTGACCGGCCAACGTTTTCACTGGCTGAACGAAGGCATGGCTTTAGAAGGTGAACCACTGGAAAAGACGCTGGCGGTCCTCAAGTCGGTGGGCGCCGACCGGGTGGTTTACTTCAACACTGTGGCGGCGGCCATCTCCGGCATGCTGCCGAACATGCCGCCGGTCTTTGTCAAGGACGTGGATGAGACCGGTTTGTTTCAGTGGCAGCTCACGCCTTTAAGCGAGAAGGAGATTGAAATTACCCGGTTTGTCATGGGCGAGATGGCCGTCCACTTCCCCAAGGTTTTGGCCGAGCACGGGGTGACGGTCGAAGCGACCGCGTTTGCCGATTGGCGGGGCAGTTTGGACAAGATCAGCCGCGATCCGGCCCAGCGCGAGTATGGCCGGCACGGGGCTTACTCGACCAGTTTGTATCTGCCCAAGGATGTTTTGCAACAGACCACCAAGGCGGCCTACGGCAGCGGCCAAATTGTACTGGACATCTTCTTTCCGGTGATGCGGACCCGGGCCTTGCCTTTTATCCCCGGCGGCCTGGCGATGGCTAACCTTAATGAAAAGATAATGGAAAAAGAGGGGATTCGCTATCGTGAAGTACCAGAGTTGGCTTTAGGGGCATTGGATCGCATGGGTAAAGCCTTGACGGAAGGCTATGACAATCCTTTTCCCCGGCTGGACAATCACGATATGCACCTGGACGAGTGGTTTTTTGAGGTCATGGAACGGCTGAACAATGATGAGGACAGCGAGTTTTACTACAAACATTGGGTGTAAGTAAAGCTATATCTTCTCAATAATTGCGGTGATGGTGGTTGAGCCTGGCGAAGGCCGTTGGTTTCGTCAGGCTCAGACTGCGTTCACCCCGGAATATTGCAAAGATAGGCACAGCACCCATAAGAATTCTGGAGGAGGATTTTAGTGGATCTACCAAAAATCATACAAGGTGGGATGGGCATTGCGATATCAAACTGGAGATTGGCCCAAGCGGTCTCCAGCCAGGGTTATTTAGGCGTGGTCTCCAGTACGGGGGTCGGCCATATCATGGCCTCGCGCTTGATGGACGGCGACCTTGAAGGCCATCTGCGCCGGGCGCTCAGCCATTTCCCGTACCCGGACGTGACCGAGCGCATCCTGGAGAGCTACTATGTCCCGGGCGGCATCCCGGCCGGCCAGCCTTATAAACGCCCGCCGATGTGGACGGTCAAACCGCCCAAGGCGTTAAACGAGCTGACGGTAGCGGCTAACTTTGCCGAAGTCTTCCTGGCCAAGGAAGGCCATGCCAATCCCGTGGGGATCAATCTGCTGGAGAAGCTGCAACTGCCGACCATGGCCTCGCTGTACGGGGCCATGTTGGCCGGGGTGGACTATGTGATTATGGGGGCGGGCATTCCGGGCCAGGTGCCCGGCATCCTGGACCAGTTGACCACGCACCAGCCGGTCAGCTACCGCCTGGATGTGCTGGGAACCGACCGGAATGATGATTTTCGGATCTACTTTGAGCCGGAGGCGATCTTCCCCGACGTCAGCGCCAAGCTGGGGACGCTGAAGCGGCCTTACTTCCTGCCGATCATCTCCTCCGCCGTTTTGGCTATGTCGCTGGTCAAACGGGCGACCGGCCGGATCGATGGCTTTGTGATCGAGACGCCGATTGCCGGGGGCCACAATGCTGCCCCTCGGGGCGCTTTACGCTTGAACGAGCAGGGCGAACCGATTTACGGGGAGCGGGATGAGATTGATCTGGATAAGATCAAGAGTTTGGGGCTGCCCTTCTGGCTGGCCGGGGGCTACGGTACCCCGGAAGGGCTGCGGCTGGCCCTCGAGCAGGGCGCAGCCGGGATTCAGGTGGGCACGATGTTTGCTTACTGCAATGAGTCGGGCATGGAGGCGACCATCAAGCAGGAGCTGATCAAGCGCACGCTCAAGGGCCAGGCCTCGATTCACACCAGCCCCACGGCCTCGCCGACCGGTTTTCCTTTTAAAGTGGCCAAGATGGAAGGCAGCTTGTCGGAACAGGACGTGTACGAAGGCCGGGTGCGCTTCTGCGACATGGGGTACTTGCGCCACCTGTATAAAACGGACAATGAGCGGATCGGTTATCGCTGCCCGGCCGAGCCCGAGGATCTGTATGCTAAGAAGGGCGGCGACCCGGCCGACGCCGAGAACCGGCTGTGCCTATGCAATGGGCTGATGTCGATTGCCGGTTTTCCCCAACACCGGCCGGATGGCTATGTGGAGCCACCGCTGATCACCTCCGGCGACAAGGTTCGAGACCTGGAGCAGATTGTCAAGCCCGGCCAGACCAGCTACTCCGCCCTGGATGTGCTGGAGTATTTGACCGGGGCGCGGAATGATGGGTAAGGGCCGCCGGCCTGCCTGATAAAACCGCCGGGGCGCATGACAAAAGCGTAGGGGCGAATGATGAGACCGTAGGGGCGAATAATTATTCGCCCCTACGCTTTTTCCCCGGTCTCCCGAGCCTATTTACCCCCGGCTGAAGACCTTTACCCCTCCCCCCAGACCCTCTTGACCCTGCGCCCGGAGCCTATTTCCCCCCGGCTGAAGCCTTCTAACCCGGCGACCATGCCCTTTTGACAAAGTGACGGACGCTATTTCCCCGTGGATTGAGACGATTTCCCTGGACAACTTTTGGCGTTGACCGGCGATTTTGTCCAGTTTTCTGGGGGCCGAGGGCTATTTTCCGGCGGCGGGAGCCGATTTTCCTCAGGCTAAAGCCTATTTCCCCGGGGCGGAAGGGTATTTTCTCCGGGCGGGAGACCATTTTCCCTGGGACAAACCCCTATTTGCCATGTGCTGGACACCATTGGCCATGCGCTCGACACCATTGGCCATGCGCTCGACACCATTTGCCATGCGAAAAGGGCGATTTACCGCCGGTAAAAGGCTATTTTTCTGGACAAAACGGCGTTTTTCTGGACAAAGGGGGAGAAGCTCCACTTCTTCGCCAATTTGAGCTAGAAAGGCCTTGTTTTGAGCTGGCTGCGAGAAAATTCTGGACCTTAAGGCAAAAGTTAAGCTTTTTGCTCAGCTAATATTCACGCACCCTTTATGGTGCTTAGACGAACCCCGGTCGAAACTGTAAGAAAATACTTAGTGCTGACTTATACCCTAGATGCTTGCTCTCGTTAAGCTACGCTGCATGGTCACCCTAACCTAACCTCATTTCATGATATGTATTGAATCAAAGCAAGGAGATAATATATTGTGAAACAATCATCCACCTCATCGTGGCTATTTAACCCTGTTCACTGGAAAATCGGCCATAAGGTGCTGGTCTTATTGGCAGGAAGCGTCACCTTGGCCGTTGCCATTTTTACGACCTATAACTATTACAGCCTGTCCGCGGATCTGGTTGAGCAAACCGAAGCCAGTTTGCAGAGTTTGGCTAAGGAGACTTTGCACCAGGCGGCGAATTCGATCCAAGGGGTGGTTGATGAGCTACAAATCCTGGCTTTGTCACCCTCGATCACTGAACAGGTGGAACAGGCGAATGCCCAACACAAACTTGAGGACCCAGCCGAGCTGAAAGCCATGATAGCCAGGCAGGATCAAGCCTGGCAAGACAAGGATCCAGCCGTTGAATCCCTGGTCGACACGATTGCTCAGAACGATCTTAGCGCCAACTTAAACGATTTTATCCGGCTGCAACCGGTCCATGTCGAAGTGTTTGTCACGGACCAGCAAGGGCTCAACCTCGCCATGACCGAGCGGACCGGCGACTACTGGCAAGCCGATGAAACGTGGTGGCAAGAAGCGTACAACCAGGGGCAGGGAGGGCAGTACGTTGGTCCGGTAGAATTTGATGAAAGTGCCGGGACGTGGGCCATTAATCTGGGGGTGCCTATCCGCAGCCGGACCAGCCGGGAAGTGGTTGGGATCTTGCGGAGTACCGTCGATATATCACAAATGTTTGCCACCTTTGCTAACGTCTTGATTGACGATGGCGCAGACGCGATCTTGATTGATGACCAGGGCACGATCCTTTACGCTAATCATGCCGATCTCTTAATGCAGCCCTTGACGGACCCCTCCCTCCAAGCTTTGGTTGAGACTCACAACCCGGTTGTCCGGCACGATCTCAATAATTGGCAGGGTGAGCCGGCGGTGGTGACTTATGTGCCGCTGACCGGTAACTTGGCGGAGCGGTTGGGCTGGGGCCTATTGGTGTCGCGGGAGCTGAGGAGCGTGAACGCCGCCGTGCGAGAGGCGCTCGGAACAGGCCTCATGCTGGCCCTGCTGGTCATCATGGGGCTTAGCGGGATGGGCTTTTGGCTGACCCGGACGATGACCCACCGGATTGCCTTGGCCACGGCCCAGGCTCAACGCCTGGCCGGCGGTGATCTGACCACCGGCGATAGCCAAGAGCAGGCGGCTGCCTTACAAAATCAGGATGAGATCGGTGATTTGCTCCGTGCCTTTGCCCAGCTTCAAATCTATTTGCAGCAGGCTGCTCAGACAGCCGAGCAAATAGCGCAAGGGGACATCAGCAGCAGTCCGGAGGCTAAAGGCGCTCAGGACGTCCTGGGTCAGGCCTTAAAGCGGATGACGGCTAACCTGCGCCGCCTGGTCGCCCAAGTGGCCGACAGTGCCGACGCGGTCGGCGGCGCTTCTAACCAACTGGCCTTCTCCGCCAGCCAGGCCGGCCATGCCACTAACCAAATTACGGCCACCATCCAGCAAGTGTCCCAGGGCGTCCAGCAGCAAACCGAGGCTGCCACCCGGACCGCCACCTCTGTCCGCCAGGTCACCCAGGCCGTCAACGGCGTGGCCCAGGGCGCACAAGAGCAGGCTCAGGCGGTCAACCAGACCAGCCAGGGGATGGCCACCCTGTCCCGCTCGGTCCGGACCATCGCCGCCGGGGCTCAAGAGCAGGCCCAGGCCGTCGCCGGGGCTCAAGCGGTCACCACTCACCTGAACGCCGCGGTCAGCCAAATCGCCCACCAGACCCAGGCCGTGGCTCAGGTCATCCAGGCCAACCTCCAGACCGCCCAGGCCGGCCAACACACCGCCCAAGAGGCTGTCAGCGGCATCGACCAACTCGGCCAGGCCACCGACCAACTGGCCCGCACCATCCAGGACCTCGGCCAGCGCTCCGGCCAAATCGGGGCCATCGTCGAGACCATCGACGACATCGCCAGCCAGACCAACCTGTTGGCCCTCAACGCCGCCATCGAGGC
>CALMIS010000149.1 GCA_937864185.1 uncultured Chloroflexota bacterium | reverse complement strand
ACTTCGGCGGCCGCCAAGATCAGCTTGAGCCCTGGCTTACTCAAATCGGCCAACTGAGTCAGGCCAGCAGGATTGTCGGCGGGATAGATGACCACCAACCGGTTGCGGACAAAGGCCTGCTGAGTGCCGCTCACGACCCGCCCGGCTTCGATGGCGACGCCCATTTGGCGGGCATTGGCGCTGGCAAAGACATCGGCCGGCGCGCCCTGGCCCAACTGTTGGGCTAACTGCTGTGACCCGGCAAAGTTATAAACCACGTTAACGCCGGGATATTGGGCCGAGAAGTTCTGGCCGATTTCGGTGAAGGCGTCGGTCAAGGAGGCAGCGGCAAAGACGGTTAGCTCGGCCGGCTCGAGGGCTACCGGCTCACCGGCCGCCGGCGGCGCTAAAAGGGCTTGAGCGGCTTCCGTCGTTGGCACGCACAGTTTCCAACCAATCTCAATCCGATCCGGATTACTGATGGCGGCGAAGCTAGAGTCCACGGCGTTCTGCTGGTTGGTGGCGGTCACAATAGCCGGATAGGCGGTTAGGTCGCCATAAAAGCGGTCGGCCAGGCGGCTCAACCAGTCATCCGCTTGAACGGTGTACTCCTCGGCGCACTCGACCGTTTGAGCCGGCGGCGCCGCCCAGACGGCGGACCCAAACAGCCCCGTTATCAGTGCTGCCACCAGCCAAGATCCCAACCACAACTGTACTTTAGATTTCATCGTCCTTTCTCCTGTTTTTAACAAAAATACAAAAACGCAAGGCGCGACACCCCAGACGGTGGGGCCGGCGTCCTTGCGTCTTGGCTTCAGCGTCGAGTAAATTAGCGTTCAGGCGTAGCGTGGAGCAGGGTTTCGGTGCAAATATCTAGCCAGGCTAGCATCGCTTCAATCTGGCCGACGCGAAATTCATGCACTAAGCTATCGTAAGGTTGAGTGTGGCGGACGCTGTCCGCTTCGTGCTGTTGCTGGACCAGCCATTGGCGGCAGGCGGCATGCTGGCGCTCAATCAACCGCTGGGCTACGGCCGGCCCTTCCAGACGGGCAAAGTAGAGCTTGGCCAGGAAATCCAGGCGCAGCCGGTGACCCCGCGGTACTGGTTGGGCTAACCAGTCCAAGAAAGCTTGCTGACCGGCTGCGGTCAAAGCAAAGACTTTCCGCGGCGGCCGGGCATCTTGCGGCTCGAGGGGGGCTTCCACATAGCCGGCCTGCTCGAGTTTGGCCAGCAGCGCATACATCTGGCTTTGCTTCAAACGCCAGACCAGCCCCAAGCCGGTGGGCTCGGTCAGCTCTTGATAGATTTCGTAGCCATGCCGGGGCTGGTGGCGCAAAAACCCGAGCAAGGCATGTTCTGTCGTTAAGGGCGAGAGAGTCCGGCTCATAGTCTAATTACTCAAGGAATGAGTAGTCGAATAATAGAGCCGAGGGCAACTTTTGTCAAATGGGGAATTGTCTCGGGGCGTCCTAAATTTGAGGCAGACCTCATAGGTTCTGAAAACCTATGAGGTCTGCCTTACTTAGAGGGTCGAAATCCAGACCGACTTCACCTCGGTGAAGGCCTCGATGACCTCCCAGCCGTTGTCACGCCCGTAGCCGCTGCCTTTAAAGCCGCCAAACGGCGCGGCCGAGTCGAACAGGTCGTAGGTGTTAACCCAGACCACCCCGGCTTTGAGGGCGGCCCCCAAGCGGTGGGCCCGGCCCACATCGCGGGTCCAGACGCCGGCCGCCAGGCCGTAGCTGGTGTTGTTGGCCCGGGCGATGACTTCTTCCTCCGTGTCGAACTTGAAGATCGGCAGAACCGGACCAAAGATCTCCTCGCAGGAGATGATGGCCTCATCGGAGACGTTGGTGAAGATGGTAGGGGGAATGTAGTAGCCCTTGGCGTAATCACCCTCGGTCAGGCGTTGCCCGCCGCACAACAGGGTCGCGCCTTGATCAAGGCCGCTCCGGATGTAGTTGAGGATGGTCTGCATTTGGACCTCGTCCACAATCGGCCCGAGTTGGGTCTCGGGATCGAGGGCGGGGCCGATCTTGGCTTGCTGGGCCAGCTCTACCAGGCGTTCGACCACTTGCTCGTAAATGGGCGCTTGGAGATACAGCCGGGCCCCGGCTACGCAGCTTTGACCGGTATTACCAAAGGCCGCCCGAAAGGCGCCGGGGATGGCTTTGTCCAGATCGGCGTCGGCGAAGACGATATTGGGCGCTTTGCTGCCCAATTCCAGCGCCAGCCGTTTGAGATTACCGGCGGAAGCGCGAATGACGCTGCGGCCAACGGCGGTCGAGCCGGTGATTTGAATCTTGTTGATCCCGGGATGTTCGGCCAGGGCCGCCCCGATGACCGAGCCCGGCCCGGTCAAAATATTGACCACGCCCGGCGGCAGGCCGGCCTCCTGGATCAACTCGCCCAGGCGGACCAGGGCCAGCGAGGCGACCTGAGCCGGTTTAAGGATGATGGTGTTGCCGCAGGCCAGCGCCGGCGACAGTTTTTGCAGCGCGTGGATGAGCGGATAGTTCCAGGGAATAATGATCGCTACAACGCCGACCGGCTCGCGCCGGGTGTAGACAAAATGGTTGGGAATGGACACCGTCGGGGTATCGCCGCTGATCTTGCCCGGCCAGCCGGAGAAGTCGTAAGCCAATTGGGCCGCCACGGGGGCGTCGATGGCGCGGGTGTGGTAGATCGGTTTGCCGTTATCCAGCGACTCCAGTTCGGCTAACTCATCCGCGTGAGCGGCGATCACGTCGGCCAGCCGGCGCAACTGGGCGCTGCGTTTGGCCGGCGTCAGATCGCGCCAGGGCCCCTCAAAGGCTTGGCGGGCGGCGATGACGGCTCGATCAACATCTTCCAGGCCGGCCGCGGCTAAATCACCCAGGTGTGTTCCATCCGAGGGATTAATGCTGGCATAGGTTTGACCGGTGGCGGCCGCCAGCCACTCTCCGCCGATGAATAGCTGGTGGGGCGATTTGGCCAGAAAGGCCGTGGTAGCAGGTTTAAGCGTATATTTTATCATAGATAAACACCTCAATTCTTTTCTGGCCTTTGATCTTATTGCCAAATCGCTAATCGGCAAGTTTCCGGCCCCCACTCACGGGGGATAAATCGCCTGCAAAAATCGATCGTCTACGGTCGCTGCCCTGGTTATTTTGCGAGAGGTAATTCCAAAGCGGGCGTAAGAGTCTAAGTTATGGTCCCAGCGCTCGGCGTCCACCAGGCCAAAGCGGCTCAGGCCAATTTGACCGGTGACAAAAGGATACATTCTCTCTAGAACTTCGCGCTCGGTAGCCAGATTGGCCTGGCCGTTAGAACACTTGACCACCAGGCGGGCGGCTTCGTCGCGCTGGTCCATGGCTTGTTGCCAACCGGTAAAAGAGGCCTTTAGGAAACGGTGGAGCAGATCCGGGTGTTGTTGGAGGCAGGCATCGCTGGCAAAGAAGACTTGGGCATAAGGATGCAGTTGCTGATGGCGGATGGGAATCAGATGGACCTCAACGCCCATAGCCGCTAGGGTTACCGGCTCGGCAATAGCGTACCCTTGAACAGCATCAAAGCGGTCCTCAATCAGGTGATTTAGATCCCAGGTTACCTGGGTAATCTCCACTTCGGCGCGCTCAAGGCCGTTGAGACTCAGCACGGCTTCTAAAATATGGATGCCATCAATATGCATCGCCACCCGGCGACCGGGCAAATCGACTAAAGAGCGAATACCGCTTTCAGGCTTAGTCATCAGCACCAAGGGGGATTCTTGAAGCATGACCCCCAGGGCCTTAACGCCTGCGCCGGCCAGGTTACCCAAAACAATGAGGTTATCTTCGCTGCTTCCGGCGCAAACGCCGCCGCTTACCACTTTTTCAATGATCGTCCGTCCATCTTCAACCCACGGCACCAGGGTGACATCAAGGCCGGCGCTGGCATATAAGCCCTTTTCCAAGGCCCAACAGAGTCCGGCAAACTGGCTGTTCATAATCCAGTCCAAAAAAAAGGTCATGGGCTGCATAAGAGTCTCTCCCTATTCGAGGTCATTGGCCATGACTGCCGCGGCGCGATAAACATCCGGATCGATCGAGTCGATATACTCAACCGGTAAGGTGGGCCATTGCGGCTTAAACCACTCATAAAAAGAGCGCATGCCCGGGGTCTCGGTGGCGCAGTGGCCGGCCGTGATCAGGGCCACCCCGGCGTCGCGGGCAAACTCGATGTCGCGCCACTCGATCACTTCACCGGTTAGCGCCGCGTCACAATTGTGGGCCAAGGCTTTGCGGACAATGTCGATAGCACCGGGGCTGCCCCAATCGAGTGTAATCCGCCGGATCATCCGGTCCGGCTGCCCGACAAAGCGGATACCGTTCTTACCGAGTTTTCGAGCTATCTGGATGGCCACATTCTGGAGAGGGACTGGATCTAAATCGTAAATATAGTGAGGGACCACCTGTCGCGCTGACCAGCCGAGGACATCGGCCAGGGCATACCCCATGCCGTACTGAGGAAATTGATCCCAGCCATCGTGAAAGCGATAGACAACCAAGTTGTGGGCTTCGATTAGCCGTTGCTTTACCTGCCCCGGTGGCGTCGCCTTCTTCTGCTCGAGATCAGTGGCGGGCACATGGTATTCATCGCCATAAGGGTTGCAAGAAAGGGGATTGTGAAAAAACGGGTCATCGGCAAAGATGGAGTTTAGGCCCTTCCCCGCCCCGCGTTGC
>CALMIS010000148.1 GCA_937864185.1 uncultured Chloroflexota bacterium | reverse complement strand
CTCGCTGACAGCGATACCGTTGGTGACCAGATTAAGCCAAAGCAGTTGCACGGCAAAGAGAGGCAAGGGTAAGTTGGTCAGGAGGGCCAGGGTAAAGAGCAAGACTTCGGCCGCGCCGGTAGAAATCAGCAGATAAGTCACTTTGCGGATATTGTCGTAAGCAAAGCGCCCTTCCTCCACCCCGGCCTTGATCGAGGCGAAATTGTCATCGGTGACGATGATCGAAGCGGTGTCTTTGGCCACATCCGTGCCTGACCCCATCGCCACGCCGATGTTAGCTTTCCGCAACGCTGGGGCGTCGTTGACGCCATCGCCGGTAACGGCCACAAAGTGGCCCAATTTGATCAGGGCCTCCACAATGTCCAGCTTCTGCAAGGGCGCCACCCTGGCAAAAACACGTGCCGCTTTGACCGTCTCCAAAAACTGAGGCGTCTCGACCGGACCGATCTCAGCCAGTTGGCGGCCCGTGACCACCTGATCCCCGGCTGTGGCGATCCCTAGCTCCCGGGCAATGGCCAGGGCCGTGGCCGGATGGTCGCCCGTGACCATAGCCACCTCAAGGCCGGCCTGCCGGCACTGGGCGACTGCCGCTTTGACCTCCGGGCGCAGCGGGTCGATGAACCCAACCAGGCCGAGCAGTTTCAAGGGGGGGATATCCTTTTCCTCAAAGCCGGTCAGCGCTCCGCCGATTATTTCACCCTCGGCCACGGCCAGTACCCGGTAACCGTTTTCCGACAAAGTCAGGGCTTCTTGCTCAATTTCTTTCGGATCTATTGCCTGACCAAATGAATTTGTTTGGCAAAGCGGCAAAACTTTTTCGACCGCGCCTTTGACCGCTACCCGCACCCGGCCTTGAGCCCGATACAAGTGGGCCGCATAGCCGCGCTCCGACTCAAAGGTTATCTCAGCCGCCGGCTCGACTTCACCGCGCACCTGATCGGGCAGCAACCCCACCTTGTAAGCCAAGGCCAGCAAGGCCACATCAACGGCATCACCGTGATGGTGCCATTGCTTCTGTTCCCGGCTCAAGTGCGCTTCATTGCACAAAATGGCAGCCCGGGCCAGACAATCCAAGCTCGCTTGGGCGACTGGGTCGGTCACAGGTTGCCCGGCCTCTGTCAACACCTGTCCCTGCCCTTCATAACCTTCGCCCGAAACGGCAAAATGTTCGCCGGAGGGCAGGGCAATCCACTTGACCGTCTGTTGGTTTACAGTCAGGGTGCCGGTTTTATCGCTGGCAATGTAGGTGCAGCTGCCCAGGCTTTCCACGGCGGCCAGGCGGCGCACAATGACGTTGCGCCGGGCCATCCTGGCCGTGCCGATAGACAAAACCACGGTAATGGCCACCGGCAGCCCCTCCGGGATGGCCGAGACAGCTAAAGCCACGGCCAGGAAAAAGACCTCGGCATAGGGCATGCCTTTGGCGATAGCGATCAGGGCCAGCATCACGCTGGCCCCCAGCACGGCATAACTGGTTTGCCGGGCAAAGCGCTCCATCCTGACCACCAGGGGCGGTTTGGTCAGCTTGGCCGAGGCAACCGTGGCGGCAATCCGACCCACCTCGGTGCGCAGGCCGGTAGCTACTACCAGACCGGCTCCCCGCCCGCAGGTCACGGTTGACCCGGCAAAGGCCATATTAGCTTGTTCGCTGATAGGGGCTTCTTCCGCCAGCAGCGCCGGACTCTTTCCGGCGGCCACAGATTCCCCCGTCAATAATGACTCGTCGACGGCCAGGTTATTGGTTTGGAATAGCCGTAAATCGGCCGGGACGCGGTTGCCCGACTCCAGCAGCACCACATCGCCCGGCACCAACTCCTCGGCGGTTAGCTGCTTTGGCCGGCCACCGCGTTTGACCCGCGCATATATTTTGAGCAAACTCTGCAGCGCCGCGGCGCTTCTTTCGGCTTTCCACTCCTGATAGGTGCCGATTGTGGCGTTCAGTAGCACGACAACCAAAATGAAAACGGCGTCCTTGATTTCGCCCAACAAGATGGATATGGTACCGGCCACCAATAAAATGTAGATCAGCGGGCTGAGAAACTGGTGGAGAAAGACGGCTGGCAAAGTCGGCGGCGGCTTGACCGGCAGGCTGTTGGGGCCAAACTCGGCCAGGCGCTCGGCTGCCTGTTCGTCGCTCAGTCCGAGCGATGTAGTTTGGAGTTTCTCCAGGACGCTTGCTTCCGGTAAGGCGTACCAGGCCAACGAGTGGTCTATGTCGATGGCTATCGTTTTTAACTCGTTCCGGGGTGAATAGGTCAGGTTCATGTTTTGCCCCTCAATTATATTTGTACTATGCTCACACCTTTGTGACTTTGAGGAGAGAATTTATCCGAGACGGCCTTAGCCCAGCCTTACCCCACCCGCGCCCTGATCACCTTCGGTCCATTCGATGTCGAGTTCGAGACTGTGCTTGGCGATACTGCCTGTGATCTCCTCTTGAACCTTCAACTCCAGCACAACGTGCTTAGGGATGGACAACTTCAGCTTGTCGCTACCCTGTTGCAATGTGACCTCATTCTGAGCCAATCTGTCCGCGAGTTGGTACAAAAAGTCTACAACATCAGCCAACGCTTTGCGTTCCTCGGTCTTGAAAAATACGGTCTCTTTACCCATAATCACACCTCCCTGACGCTCATTAGGAACTTCTCGATATTCGCCATCAGATTTGCGGCCGGGTGCCCTTTGAGCAGGATCTCGTCGGCCCCGGCATTCTTGGCCATTTGCTGCTGCTGAGGGGTATCGGCCAAGACCAGGCAATGCGTCTGAGGTCGCTTAGCTTTGATCTGGCTGACAATCTCCTTGACCTCATCATCTTTCAAACTGGAGTCCAGCAAGATCAGGGCCGGGTCGCGCTCGGCAACCAGCTTTAGAGCGGAAAAGCTATCATCCGCCTGACCTATGATTTCCAGCTGAGAAATGGTGGTCAGAAGCGCGCTCAGCGCAGCTCGCAACCGACCTGGTCTGGCCACAACCACGGTTGTTTCCCTCATTGATTCATCTCCTGGCGATATCTTTTCGAGCGGGGCCTATAACCATGATATCATTTTTTAACGAGTAAGACATCAACCTAAAGACAAAAACCAGTTAAAGCAAAAGACCACTTCGAGAGTGGCCTGACTTGGGTCAAATGACCTAGAGTTTGTAGACAGCTCAAAATGGCCAGATGAGAGGAATGATCACTATGGCTACTAGCCAAAGGAGTAAATTCAACGGACCACCGACCCGGAGAAAATCGGTGAACCGATAGCCGCCGGGTCCATAGACCATCATATTGGTTTGATATCCAATAGGCGTCATGAAACTCGCCGAAGCGGCCAGGGCCAGGACAATTAAGAAGGGTCTGGGACTGACCTCATATAGCCTGGCCGTTTCAAGGCAAAAGGGAAACAACAAGACCGCCGCGGCATTATTGGTAATCAATTCGGTCATCACCGACCCCAACAGGTAGATTACGGCCAAGGCCGCTAGCGGTCCCCAGATTGCCGTGGTGTTAACGAGGCCCTCGGCAATAGCCGTGGCCGCACCGGAGTTTTCCAGGGCGCTACCCACGCCAAATGCCGCAGCAATCGTTACAAGTACCTGCCATTCAACGCTTCGCCTGGCATCGCCTGGAGAAATGCAGCCAAATAGAACGATCAAAATGGCGACCAAGGCCGCAGCGACCACCACCGGGACCACGCTTGTACTCATCAGAACAATCAAGAGAACAAACAAAGATATGGCAATCCAGGCTTTGTCCCAGCGCAAGGGCCGCCACTCATCTACATCACTCACTAAATAAAAGGCCGGATCGTTCCGGTGGACCCGTAGGAAGTTTGGTCGTACCTGTAACAACAAGGTATCTCCCGGCTGAAACTTGATGTCGCTTATCTTCTTTTCGACCCGTTTGCCGCTCCGATGTACGGCCACAACTGCGGCCCCATAAATGGTGCCAAAATCGGCTTCACCGATGGTTTTGCCAACCAGAGGCGAGTTTTGAGAGATGACAGCTTCACACAAACGACGTTGCCGCTGTTGTTCCGGGGAAATCTCATAGGCCGGATCGGCCGCCGGTACAAGACCGGGAATTTTCTTCAAATCCACAATACTGCTGATTATTCCGGTAAATACCAGGCGGTCGTTGGCCTGAATAATATTATTTGGGCTAACCGGGCCAATTGTCACCGTGTTTCGTTCTATCTCAATAATGAACAAGCCCGGTAGGTGGTTCAGCCCCGCTTGCTCAACCGTTTTACCTATTAATCGGCAGCCTGGTTGTACCGTCATTTCAAGCAGATATTCGCGCCGAGTTTCCCCTAATTGTTCAAGTAATTCTTTGCGTTCCGGCAGCAGCCTCAATCCGATGAGAAATAAGTAAGCAAGACCAATGAGCGCGTAGAAACTCCCCGCCATCCCAATCTCAAACAGATGCATCCCCGGCAAGCCGTTCTGCACCATTAATCCCTGGATGATAAGATTGGTTGAGGTTCCAATTAGGGTTAAAGTCCCGCCCAGAATAGCGACGTACGAGAGCGGGATCAACAGTTTTGAGGGGGATACGCGATGCTGCCGGCACCACTCCATAACAATCGGCACAAACATAGCCACGATGGGCGTGTTATTGAGGAAAGCCGACAGAGGCAGGACAACCACCGCTAACCGGCCGAGGGCGACACGCTCGGTTTTGGTCTGGCCGAAAACATGATGCCTGATGTAATCAAGCACCCCTGTCTCGCGCAATCCGGCGGCCACCACAAACAACAAAGCGACGGTTAACCCCCCCGAATTGGAGAAGCCGGCAAAGGCTTCCGCCGGTAAAATGATGCCGAACAAGGTTAAGAGCGTGGTTGCCCCCAGAAAAAGCAAGTCGGGCGGTGCAAGGTTTCTAAGCAGCGCTATGAAAAGAAGGACTACTACGATGATCGTTATCCAGGCCTGATAACCCATAAAACCTGTCCAGTGGTCTGGTTGCCATAAAGCGTTTAAGTCCCTCCGTAACAAGCCTGGACCGTGCTCGGATCTATAAGGGAAAGTGGTTTTTAAGGAGGCGAACACTTTGATGATAACACAGCCCGCTGTTAAAGTCCACAGCTGGATTTTGCCACCAGCACCGGGCGGTCAGCCCAGCGTAGAAGCGGCGCCACCAGAT
>CALMIS010000147.1 GCA_937864185.1 uncultured Chloroflexota bacterium | reverse complement strand
GGTGAGTCAAGTTTCTGGGGGGCGGGCTTGGTTGGCCCGCCAGTAACTTCCGGCTTTACTCCTCGATGATTTCCTTATTCCAACGTTCGGTAAGGCCAGTGCGCTGTTCGGCCACAAAGTCCCAATCGAGATTCACTAAAGCCTGAACGCGATCAGGGCCATAAACGACCTTTTCAGCCAGCTCCGGTGGAAGCTCGACCTTTGAATTGGTCGGGCCAAAATAGATGCGCTCGGCGTAAGCCTGTTGCGTTTTTGGACTTAAGGCCAACTGAGTCCAGGCCAAGGCCAACTCTCGATGTGGGCTGCCGTTGGTAATGACCAGGGCATCCATCGCCAAAATAGGACCCGGATTCTGGGGAAAGGAAAAGCCAATCTTGTCCGAATTGTCCACCGCCGTCCAGGCATAGCCACTGAGGTTTGGCGCGGCCACCACCTCACCAGTTTCCATCAGTAGGGCCAGTTCGTCAAGATTAGTGTAGACCAGGGGCACCGGCTTTAACTCGGCGATCTTTGCGAAGGCCGTATCAACATCACGCTCATCCTTGCCTTCCAGTCTGGCGGCGACGGCAATCAGTCCATCACCCCCGGTCGAGGGAAAGGTAGGAAAGGCGATCTTGCCTTTATGTTCAGGCTGCCACAAATCGGCCCACTCAGGTGGCCCAGCAAAGGCATCGGTGTTGTACTGGATGCCAAGGCCCAGGAAGCTGACGCCGTAGATGTCACCTTCACGGGCAATGGGATACAGATCGGCATAGGCCGGCACCTCATCACTGGCCGGTTCGGCCACGCCATCACGCACCGCCTGACGCGAAGTATGAATGTTCAAGTAGGCCACATCCATGGTCGGATTGTCTTTTTCGGCATACAGTTTAGCCAGCCGGTCACCGGCTCCACCGAGCAACAACTCCACTTGAGCGCCGCGGGCTTCGAGAGAGGGGATGACCACATCCCGCAAAATTTCTTCGATGTCGCCCCCCCACACCCCTACGGTCAAAGTCTCTCCGTTAAAATCTTTGCCGTTGAGATACGCACAGGTCTGCTCATCAAAATCACACGGTGTCTCTGCCTCCATCGCGCCTGTCACTGCCTCCTCGGTTTCAACTTGCTTGACGGCTGGCTGCGGCTCAGGGGCAGCGGTGCATGCAACCAGAAACAAGAAGGAAAGCACGACAACAATTGCGGCTAAATTAGGACTCCTCCTGGACACTTCTTCCTCCTCTTGGGCTTGGAAAGCTACACAATACAGTTATGTTTATTTGTACGTTTGAGTATTCCCACTACTATTTTAGGGACCTTAGATCTGAGGAAGATTGAATATAAGCATCACCTCCCTTAACACACCAACTAGAAAAAGGAAATAACCTTTTACGCGCCTAGCGATTGATCTGGATACTTGGGATGTAGGGTTTGGGGTGGAGAAAGAGAAATGGCGGCCATTACCGGATATTGAGTAGTATTACTACCAATTTTCAAGAAAAGTAGCATTAGTTAACGATTCTGGCAAGTATGAGAGGATAGAACATCTGTATTTGCTATTCTTGTGTAGTTACACTACACTTAATCGGTGAGGATCAATCGTCACCTGAGTGGTTTCAAGATTAGTTAGGTGACGGACGGTGCCAAACAGATAATTCGGGCTGGTTTAGTCCTCTCTATGCTATCTGAAGAAATTACCTAACCGATAATTCTGACTTCATATTTCAACAAAGCAGGTGTTATGAGTGACAAGAAACTACAAAGCATTGGCAGACAAATTCGACATCGGCGTAAAGAGCTGGGGCTTAGTCTACGCGAGCTGGCTGAGAAGACCGACTTGACGGCCGGATTCTTGGGCCAGGTTGAACGGGGCGAAAGCAGCCCATCTATTGATACTTTCTTGAGAATTGCTGACGCGCTGGAAGCACCCGTTAATTATTTCCTCTGGAATGAGCATGAACAAACCCTGAACCCTTCTACCGTGACGGACGATAATATATCGAGGCAAAGACTGGCCGACCCAGATGTCAAGTTCGAATTATTGAGTCGCGATTTTGGCCGAAAAATGGAATTTTTCAGGGCCCGAATCAAACCCGGAGCGAGCCGAGTGGCGCGACCGTTACGGGAGCCTACAGAGCAAATTATCTACGTCCTGTCCGGAGTACTCAGTGTTACGCTGGATACAGGGGAACATATCCTACAAAACGATCACTTTTTATACTTCAACGGTGCCTCGCTCCGAAGGATAGCCTCGCTATCGGATGAAGATA
>CALMIS010000146.1 GCA_937864185.1 uncultured Chloroflexota bacterium | reverse complement strand
GCTGATGGTTGCGTCGGAGGACGGGGGTGACGTATTCTCATACCAGGCAATTTTGTTGTCACTCTGAGAGGCGGAGAGGAAGTCCAGGTCGCCGTCCCCGTCCACATCGGCGGCCTCCACCGAGATAGCGCCGAGGGCGGCGGTGGTGACGGTGTGGGTGATGGGGAACGTTCCCGGCCCCACCCCGGCCGCAGCGTTGAACTGCCAGACCGTGGGCGTAATGGTGGACGTGCCGGTGATATCCGCCGTGTGGGTGGTGGCAATGGCGTAGACCAGCTCGCCGGGGAAGAAGTTGGTCGCCGGGCCTACCGTCACCCCGTTATCAACCACGCTGTGCGTCCCGGTGATGAGGCCCTGCATCATAGAGTGAACCGCCACGGTGCGACTGGTAACGGTGGCCGAGTCGATATCCGCGCTGTAGGTTAATACCACGCTGCTGGTCAGCGGGGCGGCCACGGTGTTGGTGACTGGACTGTGACTGGTCAGGGTGAGCGGGATAGTCGGGGTGGGCTGGCCCAGTACATCCAAAACTTTGGCAAAACCCACAAGGCCGAGATGACTCTGACCCCTCCCACGGAGTCGGCCAACACGCTGTTATCACCGCTGGCCCAAATTCAATTACTGCGGTTGATTCAGGAATCGTTGCGGCATTTGGTTCACACCGGGCCGGCCTTATCGGTGCAGGTGATTGTCTCGGCCGGCAAGGAAGAGGTGCAAACGGTCATCATCAGCCACGGCCATCCCGCCGATGACCCGGCCCTGCCAACAGGGCTCCAGTCCCGGGTAGCAGCGGCGGCGCGGGTGGAAATCCGTACCGATGCTGAGCAAAACGGTTATATCATCATCCATCTGCCCCGCCGCGAAGCGATGCAAAATAAATCTATCGCTGACGCTCGGATTTTGCTGGTAGATGACCAGGATATAGTACTGGAAAGTTTTGAAGAGTTGCTCACCGAGCAGGGCGTACAGGTGGTGGGTACGGCGAGCAGCGGCCCCGTCGCTATTGAGGAGGCCCGCCGGCTGCAAGATGACCGGCCTTAATCAATCCGGCGACAAGATTTCTGCCGTGGCCATGCTGTCCAGCCAGCAAATCGATGTACTGCGCCTGGTGGCTAAAGGGCTTACTTATCGAGAGGTGGCCAACGCGCTGCACCTCTCACAGCGCGCCGTGCAGTACCATATGGACCAAATCAAAGACAAACTGGATGTGGCCAGCCGCGCCGAAGCAATAACCCAGGCCGTTGGGTTGGGGGTGATTGATGCAACCTTGTTGTCTGACCATCGCCTGAAGTTATTGGCAGATGATTAGGGTGCCAGCTTCGGATTCAGAAGGTTGGCCGCCAGCAGTACCAGGCTGCCAAAGATAGCCGGTTGAAAGCCCATTACGCCACTGCCTTTCAGGCCGTTCCCGAAAACCCAAATCTTGTCAGTGGCTCTAATTTCGGTCAGGGCTTGGGTAGGGGGTGAGGCAGCCACACTCATCATGGGGGCCATCGGTGCCGCCGAGGTATCGGTGACGATATTAATCCTCCATAACTTGACCGTTATTATCTCAACGGTCAAGGAGACGAAACAATGTCCGGTGTATTGCGAATAGTGGAAATTAATGACCCATTAAGAAAAAAAGTCCTCCGCTGCATCGCAAACTAGTCATCGGCCAGCTCTCGAGCAAAGGCAAATAGACTGGGCGTACCACCGGTGTGTAGAAACAGCACCTTCTGCCGCCGGTCGATTTGGCCGCGCCGGATTAAATCGATCAGGCCGGCCATAGCTTTGCCACTGTAAACCGGGTCCAAAAACAGACCCTCGGTCTGGGCCACCAGCCGGATGGCCGCGAGGCCTTCGGGCGTGGGGATGCCGTAGCCAGGACCGATGTAATCATCGTACACCGTCAGGTCAGCCGGATCGATTTGGACCTCAAGACCGAGCAGGGCGGCGGTTTCCCGGCTCAATCTTGCCAGCCGGGTGACACACTCCTGCCGCGAGCGGCTAACCGTCACCCCGCAGACCCGGTAGCCGGGCCGCAGCCACTGCGCGCCGACCAGCAGCCCACTTTGGGTCCCGCCCGAGCCGGTGGCGCAAAATAGGTAATCAAAATGGAGATTCAGTTCAGCCAGCTGGCCGGCGATTTCCAGCGAGGCGGCCACGTAGCCCGCGCTGCCCAAAGCGGAGGCACCGCCTCGACCAATGAGGTAGGGCCGGCGGCCCGCCGAGCGCAGCCGGTCCGCCTCGGCCACAAGCCGGTCATCCAATTGCGAGCGATCCGGGTTGTCGGTGAAGATCAGCTCCGCGCCCAGCAGCTCATCGAGCAACAGATTGCCCTGCGTCTCCGCCGGGCGCGAGCCGTGAAAGACGGCCACGCCCTTCAGACCCAAGCGAGTCGCCACGGCCAGAGTCGTGCGGACGTGGTTCGATTGCGGCCCAGCGCCGGTCACCAGCGTGTCGGCGCCCTGGGCCAGCGCGTCCGCCGCCAGAAATTCCAGCTTGCGGATTTTGTTACCACCCAGGCCAAAGCCGGTCAGGTCATCCCGCTTGAACCAGATTTCCGGGCCGCCCAGAGCCTCAGTCAGGCGATCGGCTCGCTGCAGTGGGGTGGGCAGGGTAGCCAGGCGCAGGCGAGGCAAAGTAGCCAGGTTCACAGCATTGCTCCCAACGTCGCTTCGTCCCGGGTGCGGTCGGCCCGAGTCTGGACGACGACTTTATCCACAAAATCCGGGCACAGGCCCCACTGGCGGCGGTAATCAAAGAGCGCGTCGAGCTCGGCCAGGGGCAGGTGGCCCGTGATCTGCTCGTTTTCCAGCAAGGCTTCTTTCAAAGGCCGGCCGGCCTCGACCGCGGCCATGGCGGTTTGGTACACCCACTCGTGGGCGGTCTGCTTGCCGACCTTCTGGGCCAGGGCCAGCATCACCCCCTCCGACAAGACGTGGCCCTGGGTCGCTTCCAGATTAGCCTCCATCCGGACCGCATCAACCTGCAAGTTGCTACACATCGTTTTGGCCAGCCGCAACAGCGCCCCCACCAGCGCGCAGGTGGGTCCGATCAACGCCCACTCGGTCTTCCAGGAGCGACCGTCCCGCTCGTGATCGTGGACCAGATTCTCGGCCAGACAGGCGGCGTTGTGGCGGATCAGCCGGGCCAGACTGCCCAGATGCTCGGCGATCTCCGGATTGCGTTTGTGGGGCATGGTGATGCTGCCGACCGTGCCGCTGACAAAGCCCTCTCGCACCTCGCCGATTTCCGGCCGCTGCAAGTTGTAGATTTCATGCCCAACTTTGTCGAAGGTAGCGGCGATCAAGCTCAGGATATTGACGAACTCGACCTGCACGTCGCGGGCCGTGTTCCAAACGATGTCCGGCGGGCGCAGGCCCAGTTTGGCGAAAAAGCGCTCCTGCACAGCGAATCCTTGCTCCCCAAGCGAGGAGAGCGAGCCAACCCCGCCGGCCAACTGTCCCTGGCCTAACCGCGGCCGGACCTCTTTCAGCCGCTCGAGGTGGCGCCGAATTTCGCGGACCCAGACGGCCACTTTGAAGCCAAAGGTGATGGGCAGACCCGGTTGGCCGTGAGTCCGGCCGGCCATCAGCGTTTCCCGGTGGCTGACGGCCAGGTCAAGCAGCACCCCTTCGATCTCACGCAACTCCCGGACGACGATAGCCCACACTTTGAGCAGGGCCTGGGCCGTCCAGGTATCGACAATGTCCTGGACCGTGGCCCCGTAGTAGAGCCACTCGCCGGCCTCCGGCGAACACCGTTTTTTCAACTCCCGGATTAGCCCCAGGGTCGAGTGGCCGGTCTCCTGGTAACCGCGGCGCAGATCGGCCAGGTTGAGCAGCTCCACCCGGCAGACCCGCCGAATTTCCGGCCCGACCTCCGCCGGGATGAGGCCAATCTCAGCCTGAGCCTCGGCCAGGGCAGCGATCACGTCCAGCCAACCCTGGGTGCGCGGCTTATCCTCAAAAATGGCTCGCATCTCCTCGGAGCTCCAGGCTCCGCCGTAAATCTCGGAGTCGATCATATGAATAGGCATTGGCTTTACTCCGGTCTCCGTCAGTTTTTAGCCAGGCGCCGGGCTTGGCTTAGCAGGTGACTTTCGGCGACAGCCAGCCGCTGCTGGGCCGTGGAAAGCCAGCCTGCTGTCTCCCTCGTTACGGTCAAGAAGGAGTCGATCATCGCCTGGACCGCCGGCGGCGCGGCCCCGCCTACGCCGGTGCGCGTCTCGACGATGGCTTGCGGGTCCAAGGCCGCCTCAATTTGGGCCGTGGTCAGCCCGAGCGGGCGACCGAGCACGCGGGTGGCCGCCTCATCCAAGACAGCCTGATCGAGCCTTCGATCGGCCTGAAGGGCGGCGTGGACGGCCTGCCCCACAATCCGGTGGGCCGTTTTGGCATCGAGGCCGGTGGCTTGCATCATCACCTCGGCCAGATCGGTGGCGCCGCTGAAGCCTTGGCTGGCGCGTTCGGCCAGGACCGCCCGATTGACGGTCAGGCCGGCCAGGGTCCCGGCCAACAGCTCAACCGCCTGGCCGGTTTGAGCCAGGGCCTGGGGCACCCCACCGTAGGCAAAGATGCGGTTGTCCACTTGCCCGGAGGGCGTCAT
>CALMIS010000145.1 GCA_937864185.1 uncultured Chloroflexota bacterium | reverse complement strand
ACATAAGTGCACAATCTGGTCTGAAATGTTGCTAAAAACGGTCAACTTGCCCCAATTCTTGTTTTTACTTCCGTTTATTGTCGAAAGATAAGTTGAACGTAGGACGTAGGACGTGTCTTTTTTCCCATGTCCTACGTCCCACGTTCTACGTTCCACGTCCCACGTCTCGCCTCATCTAGCCGCTCTGCCTCGCACGTGGTATAATTAGTGGTGTTGATGAACACTTTTTTCGGCAGGAAAAATGATGACCTTCGATGTTTTGCTGACGCAAAAAGACCAAAAATACTTTGCCCACGTCCGCCAGTGGCCGGAGATTGTGGCCGAGGGCGAGACCGAAGCCAAAGCTCTGGCTCAAGCCCAGGCCGACCTGAAAGCCTTGTTGAGCACCGGCCGGCTGGTCCAGTTGGAGCTTGATCTGGCCCCGGGCGACCACCCCTGGCACCGCTTTGCCGGCATGTTTGCCGCTGACCCCGATTGGGACGCGTTTCAAGCCGCTATCGCCGAAGATCGCCAGGCGATTGACGCGGCGCTGCCCCAAGCCTAAATGTTCATCCTGGACACCGACCACATTTCGCTCTTCCAACGCAACCAGCCCCACGTCTCTGCCAGAGTCCTGGCGACACCGCCGTTGGAACTGGCCACCACGATTATCACGGTGGAAGAGCAGTTGCGTGGCCGTCTGTCTCGCGTCGGTCAGGCCAAGACCGATCAGGCGCTGGTTCAGGCCTATCACAACCTGGGGGCCACGGTTGAGTTTTTCCAGAGCATCACCGTCATCAACTTCGATGCGGCCGCCCAAGCCGTCTTTAATCAGCTCCGCGCCCAAAAATTACGGCTGGGCACCCAAGACTTGCGCATTGCGGCCATTGCCTTGAGCCGGCAAGCCACGGTGGTGACGCGCAATCAACAAGATTTCGGCCGAGTCCCCAAGCTGGTGATCGAAGACTGGTCGGTGGGTTGATCTCCCCCTTTCTCATCCTCCGCCCTTCGATCGCTTTACCACTTACCTTACTAGGCTCGTACCCTCAACTTCTGCTCGAGCCGCTGCGCAATCCAGTCCGGGGCCACGGCGCTGTAGCTGATGTACAACAGCCGCCGGGCGCGAGTCATCCCCACGTAGAGCAGCTTGCGCTCCTGGTCGAGCAGCTCTTGAAACTCAGGGCTATCGAGCTCGACCGGCTCATTGACCTGAAAAGCTTCCAAGCCGCAGATGAAGACGGCCTCAAACTCCAGCCCTTTGGCGCTGTGAAAAGTGCAGAGCTTGACCACCGGCCGGTTGAGATCAAGGTCACCGCGGACGACACTACTGGGCACGCCCCGGCTCTGCAGCACTCGCGCCAACGGTTCGAGGCCGGCCCGGTGGCGCTGCAAGATGACGATATCCTTGGCCAGGTAACCTTGCTGTAACAGCGACATCACTTCGTTGGCCAGGCCGGCATACTCCTGCGCCGAGGACTCGAAGGCCAGCAAGACCGGCAGGGGGCCGTGCCGAAACTCGGCATAATCTCGCTCCGGCTCAAGGAGACTGTCGCCCGCGCTGCGCAACTCGCTGGCCAGGCTCTGGCTGTCGCGAATGGCGTCCAGGGCAACGTCGATGATCTCTTGGGTGCTGCGATATGAACGCTTGAGCACATAGCTGTTCTGCGCCGTAATGCCCAGCCCCAGCTCCTTCCAGGTGAAATCCCGGCCATAAATCTTCTGGGCGCCATCGCCCACGATGAAAACCATCCCTGTCTCTGGCTTAACCATCCGAAAGGCAACTCGAAACCAGGCCGGGGCAAAATCCTGAGCCTCGTCGATGAGCACAGCGTGGTACTGGGCTCGCTCAAGACGGCCTTCGTCCATGGCCCGCAAAGCCTGCACCGGCAGATCGGCCCAGTCCGCGCTCTTGGTGCGGGCCAATTCGGCCTGATAGCGGCGGAACAGGTCATAAATCTGCTGCCGCTTGGCCCCCTCGTCACCGCCCAGCCCCCGACCCCGACCGGTGCGTTTCACCTTGGGTGGGTTGGGATAATCGGGCCAGGTCTGTTAGTCCAGCCGTTCTTTGATCCAGTTGAATTCCTCGGCCAAGAAAGCCGGCTCAAAGCCGGTCGAGCCGGTTTCGCGCAGCAGTTTAGTAATCAAGCCTACCTGGCTGCCGGCATCTTGCGGTTGGCGGAAGCCTGCCTGATCAACCAGCAACGAGCGGCACCATTTGTGGAAGTTGACAATCTCTACCCGGGCCGGATCGCCCCCAATTTGCTCAAAAATCTGGCGCAAATAGTCGCGCAGCGATTTGTTGTAAGCCAGCACCAGAATGCGCCAGTTCCGATTCTGCTCGCTTAGGAACTTGGCCCGGTAGAGTAGGATCAGGGTCTTGCCACTGCCAACCACGCCACGGACCAGTTTGGCTTGAGGTTTGCGGGTCAGCAGCCGGGCCTCGGGCGGCAGGTAGGTGTCGATATGGGCGAGGCCGACCTGGTCGGGGTCGAGAGTAAAGAGCCGGCCCTGGCTGTAGGGCAGCCGTGTTTCAGGATAGAGCATCCAGCGCAGAGTCTCGAGTTGGGTCTCGGACAGGTTGGCCGGAAAGACCACGGCCTGTCGCAGCCGCTCGACTAGCCGGTCGCTCAAATCCTCAGCCAGCAGAAGCGTGACCTCGTTGAGCATATGGTGTAGTTGGAGGGGCGAAGCCCGCCAATCCGGCCAGGTAATGTGGGGAAAAGCGACCATCGTTGAAATCGGGACGGCCAGCTTGCCCTGATAGCGGCCGTTGCGTTCCAACAGTTGTTCGTGCTTGTCCGGATCGCTCTGGCGATAGCGCTCGAACTGTTCGGTGAGGGCCCGAAAATGTTGCTCGACCTGCTGCTGC
>CALMIS010000144.1 GCA_937864185.1 uncultured Chloroflexota bacterium | reverse complement strand
CACAATATGCGCCCCTCCGAGTTTGAGAAGGAAACCACCATGCTGATCGCGGAGGCCGTGGATGGGTATCTTATTTTGCAGCCGGAACAAGCTGTTCATTAAAGAGCCGGCTCTGGCAGGGGAGATTGATCGGCGGGTGGATCAGCTCTACGGGTTGCCGGCGGAGGAAATCGCTATCATCGAAGAGTGATAAGGAGATAAGGAGTTAAGGAGCGAAGGAGCGAAGGAGCTCAATGGCTTTAGCCATTCCATAAAACGACAAAACTCAAAACAGCTAAAACTCAAAACAGCTAAAACTCAAAACAGCTAAAGCTGTTTAGCTCCGGGCGTTTAATTCCAAAAATATCAAGAAAATGCAGCGAAAAGATTACCTTCATAATCCCACTCATATTTTTGCCGATGATACTCCCTACTTTATCACCGCCGCCATCTATCAAAAGCGCCCCCTCCTTAAGTCCCCGGAACTGAAACAGTTATTACTGGAACGCATTAAACACTGTTTTGCTACCCATCACTGGGAACTGCATCACTGGGTTATTTTAGACAATCACTATCACCTGTTGGGCAAAAGCCGGGTTGGCTTGGATTTAGCCAGGATTATGACCGACATCCACGCTTTTACCGGCTACTATATCAAGCAAGCAACCCAAACCCAACAACGCGTGTGGTGGAATTATTGGGATTATTGCCCTCGCCATGAACGGGATTACAGGATACGGCAGATTTATCTGCTCAATAATCCGGTCAAACATGGCTATGTGGATAATTTGCACCGCTATCAATTTTCAAGTTTTCACGATGCTCTGGCAACACAGGGGGCAGAAAAGTTACGCCGACAATTTAAAGATTACCCTGAATTTCATACGTTGGTTTTACGAGAGGCGTATGATGATGATTTCTGAGGGACAGTTAAAAAACGGCTAAAGCTATCTCAAGGCCAGAAGCGGAGATAGACCGGCTGGTGTACCAACTCTATGGCCTCACCGCCGAAGAAATCGCCGTGGTAGAGGAGGCAGGCAGATAAACCAGGTTTATAACGTCTAACTGCGATGAGAACGGCCACTTCACAACTTGCTCGTGACTTTGGGTCAAAGCATAATTAGATCAACATAGTTTTAGAGTTGCTCTGGAACGTCAAGAGGGTTAGGTATGCCAATCAAGACAATTGAAGTCAAGCAGACCCAAGCGGATTTAACTGAACTTTTATCTCTGGTGGGCAAAGGTACGGAAATTATTCTGACCCAAGACGACATGCCTGTTGCCCGTTTGATCCCGATTGAGACGGCCTCGGGCAGACTCCGTGTGCCCGGCTTACATTCTGGTAAAATTTGGGCCAGTGAAGATTTTGATGATCAGTTACCGGACGAATTCTGGCTAGGGCAAGAATGAAACTACTGATCGATACACATACTTTCATCTGGTGGGATGGTGCTCCTAATAAATTGTCGTCCCAAGTTCTAAACCTCTGTCAGGATCAAACTAACGAGCTGATCTGAAGCGTAGCCAGTGTTTGAGAAATGCAAATCAAGATCCAATTAGGAAAATTAAGACTCCAATTACCATTGGAGGAGATAATCAGAAGCCAACAAGAGACCAATAATCTTCAAATCTTACCCATCAGCTTAGCCCATACCTTGGCCTTAGAGGGATTACCTATGCCACATCGAGACCCTTTTGACCGTTTATGGGTGGTTCAAGCCAATATCGAAGGCGCAACTTTAATTAGCCGTGACAAGATATTTGAACAATACCCCGTGCAAGTATTTTGGTGAACTGTTCCTGGTGAAGATTATTTATATCCTGCAAATTGGTTTGTTTTGATTGAGTTGTACGAGCTACACGAGAACGAACAGTACTTCTTTGACCAAGAAACGTTAGACCGCCTCAGCCAGGCACTGAAGCCGTTCAACTCGGTTTGTTGTCTGTGCGCCCCCCGGCTGGGGGAAAAGCTGGCCGCAGAGGGGCGAAAGGTCAGCATTCTTGATATCGATACCCGGTTTCAACACCTGGCCGGCTTCCGCTATTTCGATCTGCACCGGCCGGCCTGGATCGGGGAAAGCTTTGATCTGATCGTGTGCGATCCCCCCTTCTTTAATATTTCCCTGGCCCGTCTCTTCAGCGCGATCCGGGTCCTGGCTCAAAACAACTTCGCCCAACCTCTGTTAATCTCCTATCTACAACGCCGGGCCGGCAACCTGGTCGGTACCTTTGCCAAGTTCGGGCTGGTTGAAACAGACTACTCCCCGACTTACCAAACGGTGCAAAAATCCCCGCGAAATGAGGTCAGGTTCTTTAGCAATATACC
>CALMIS010000143.1 GCA_937864185.1 uncultured Chloroflexota bacterium | reverse complement strand
GAGATACAAGATAATGGCACAGGATTTGATACAGAGCAGCTAAGAACCAACTTTGATCAAACTACTTATCTCGGGTTGAATGCGATATTTGAAAGAACTGAACTCATCGGCGGACTTTACTCAATTGAGTCGAGCTTGGGAAGCGGTACATTAATTCGTATCCAAATTCCATTAGTCGACGGCTCAACAAGTCGAGTTGAGTAAATATAGGAATGAGCCATTTGGAGAAATCTTATGATTCTTTCTAAGAAAATCACTCAACACCTAACCGAACTGCACCAACAATACACTAATGACGGCACTCTCCCATCCAGAACCCAACTGACCGGCCATTACGACACCTTCCGGCAGCGCTTTGGACCGGACAAGCTGCAAAATCTGGACGGCGAGGCGCTCCTGGAAACCATGCACGATCATGGCAATCAGGATAGCCTGGTCTACTGGCTGGAGTTCAAGAATGATGAGGAGTTCCCAGCCATCTTTGGCAGTATCGCCGGGGGCAGCGCCCTTAAGTTTGGCATCTATCGTCGCAAAGAGACCGGTATCTGGATGACCGGCTCACCGCAAAACCAACAGGAGCTGACGACAGCTAAAGCCATTAAAATCGCTCGCCGTCACCGTGATCAATTAATCCAAGGCGTTGAATTATTGGCCCAACTCCCCTCCAATGGCAGTGATGAGGATTATCGCCGGTTGCAAGCACAGATGGATACCTTGGTTCCAGACGTCAGCCAAAAAGCGTGGGGGCACAAATATTTTAGCCTTCTCTATCCGGACAAACTGGATGATTACCACAATCCGGACTATCAACGTTTTCACCTGATCACGATGCTGCAAGCACCCCCGCCTGGCGAAGGTCGATACCTGACCGCCGGGCGCTATGTGGCTATTGCCAATGAGTTGGGCATCCCAATTAACCACTTGACAACGATGCTCAACCAACGTCAGAACCGGCCTTATCGTTACTGGCGCATCGGCACTAAACTTGGGGGGGAGGATAGTCGCTGGCAAATGATGCGTGACACCAATTGTGTAGCCATTGGTTGGTCAGATATCGGCGACCTGTCCGACATCACCTATGGCAAAGAGGCCAAGGAGAAGATCCGGTCAGCGTTGAATAAACACTATCCTAAAACACCACAAGTCACTGGGAAGAAAACCCAGGAAATTTTTAATTTTGTTGCCGTTCTAACCGAAGACGATATCGTCTTACCCTCAGATGGAAATTCGATTCTGGGGATTGGCCGTGTCACCGGTGAGTATGTCTTCGAGCCGGGTTCCGATGCGCCGCATCGCCGGCCGGTCGAGTGGTTATCTCTGGAAGAGTGGTCTCTGCCTACCTCCGAAGGGTTACTGACGACGGTTTGCGAAATCAAGAAGCACGCCCAGAACCAGATCGAAATCGAGCGCCGAATTCTCGAAGCCCCACCTATTGAACCGAGACCCACGGGGGGAGGATCAATAGGTCCGACGCCGCCGCGCAGCGTTCGCCTTAGCGGCGTACCCGGTCGCATTCAAGCTGTCCTGGAACGCAAGTGCCAGGTTATCCTTTACGGTCCGCCCGGTACCGGCAAGACCTACTGGGCCGAAAAAGCTGCCCGCGATCTGGCTGCTTATGCTCAGTTCAGCCAACCGTTTGACGAGTTAGACCCCGAGCAGAAAGCGGCAATTACCGGCGTCGACCAGACCCATGGCCTGATTCGGCTCTGCTCCTTTCATCCGGCCTACGGTTACGAGGACTTTTTGGAGGGGTATCGCCCTCAGGAAATTAATGGTCAGTTGATCTTTGAGCGCCGTGACGGCATCTTCAAAAAGTTGTGCCTCGAGGCCCAGCAGCATTCCGAGCGCCACTTCTATCTGATTATCGATGAAATCAACCGGGGTGACATTCCCCGCATCTTCGGTGAGCTGTTGACCGTATTAGAAAAAGACAAGCGGCGCAAATCGATTTTGCTGCCGCTCTCCGGTCAGCCGTTTCAAGTACCGGACAATGTCTACCTCATCGGCACCATGAACACAGCCGACCGCTCTATCGCTCTGCTAGATACGGCCTTGCGGCGACGCTTTGGCTTCATCGAGCTGATGCCTGATAGCTCGGTGCTGGGCAATACGGTAGTGGAGAGTATTCCTCTGGGGCCGTGGCTCGAGGCGCTCAACGCGGCCATTTGCGACCATATCGGTCGTGATGCCCGCAACCTGCAAATCGGCCACGCTTATTTTCTCGAGGGCGGTCAGCCGGTGACGACATTTGCCAAGTTGGCCCGGATCATTCAGGACGACATCTTACCCCTGCTGGAAGAGTACTGTTACGAAGATTACACGACGTTGACCAAGATCTTGGGCAAGGGTCTCGTCGATGAACCCAAACAACGCCTTCGCCACGAACTCTTTGATTCCGGGCGCAAAGACGACCTGGTTCAGGCTTTGAAGGCCATCGATCCCAACCTCGATACCTCTATCCAGGCGGTCAAAGCCGAGGCGGAAGAGGTCGAACAAGCCGTGGAAGAAGACATTGACGACAGCGACAGTCCCCTAGATGAAACCTGATGGCCACGGATGAAATCTCTATTATTCTAACAGAGTGGGAGCGCGCCCGGCCAGATACTCATCAGTGCTTAGCCGGCCTGTCTTTCGCTGAAGATCACGCTGTTCGAGAGCAGGCTAACAAACTGACCGAAACCGGCCGGCTGGAAATCCTTGAACTCGCTAACGGGTTGGCGATCAACGCTTTTGCTTATGTGGGCAGCGTCAAATTTGGCCGCATCCGCCTCACCATTCAACCCAAGCTGGCCGGCCTACCCTTCCTGAACCTGCTGCGTTACGCTTACGGCCTCCGCCAGTTGGAGCTCTTTTCTCCCCTGGCCTACGGTCTGGGCGCCGAGTCGTTTCAGGATTTACTCATTCAACAGTTGCTGGCTGAAACAACCGAGTTGCTCTCGCGGGGGCTACACCGGCACTACCTCCGCTTTGAACGCTCATTGCCCAGCCCGCGAGGGCGGATCAACTTCCAACAGTTGGCCCACCAGGGCGGAGTAACCCAGGCCACCCTCCCCTGCACCTACCATCCCCGACTGGAAGACAGCCTGATTAACCGGGTGCTGTTAGCCGGGGTGCGTCTAGCTGTTTCGTTGACGGATGATCTCGCCTTGCGAACCCAACTACGCCGCCTGGCCGCGCTGTTGCAAGAGACGGTCTCGCCCCTGTCTCTCAACCGGAACACCCTGCGGCAAATGCAGCGAGAAATGAACCGGCTGACGCGAGCTTATTCCTCGGCCATAACCCTCATCGAGCTTCTCCTGGAGTCGGCCGGGATCATCTTGGACGAGACCCAACCCACCAGCCCTAAAATCCCCGGCTTCCTGTTCGATATGAATCGCTTTTTTCAAGCGTTGCTATCGCGCTTCCTGCATGAAAACCTGGCGGATTACGAGATGCGAGACGAATATAAGCTTAAGGGCATGCTGGCATATCTACCTGAGTACAACCCGCGCCGTCGTCAAGCGCCAACGCCGCGGCCAGATTTTGTAATTTTGCAACAGGGTCGTATTGTAGCTATGCTCGATGCCAAATACCGGGACTTGTGGGAGAACTCGCTACCCCGAGAGATGCTCTACCAACTGGCCATCTATGCCCTGAGCCAAGCAGCACCCCGGCAGGCTGTCATTCTCTACCCCACCTTGGACGCCACCGCCCAAGAGGCTCGGATAGAAATCCGTGATCCGCTCTACGGCAGTGGGCAGGCTCAAGTCATTCTACGGCCGGTCAACTTGATTCGGCTGGAGCAGTTGGTTTCCAAGACAACTACCCGGCAGAACGAACGGGAACGGGCCGGTCTTGCGTATGACCTGGTGTTTGGTGCAAACTGATTGATAGTGGGAATGGTTGAGCGTGGCCATATGATACTTTACGAATTTTGGTTATAAGAATGTTTAATCATGAGCAACTTGAATTGCTGGATAGAAATAATCTGATACCGATTATTTTGTCATTCCAGGAACAAATGCAGCAGTTACAAAATACGATTGACCAGCAGCGAATGGAAATTGAGTCATTGAGAAAGCAAATAGCTGGAAACAGCAGAGACAGTAGAAAATCTTCCACTAGCCAAGGGGGAAAGTGGGCCAGCAAGAAAAAAACATACCCTAACCGCTGATTAATCTATGTGTAGCTTTAAGCTTTGCCTCAGTCGGTACATCGTCACTGCCGACGAAGAAAACTCTCGCGTTGCTGTTGATGAGGAGTCAGACGGGGGCCTTGGACATCGGCGCACCGGTCGTGTAGGTCGCGATAGAACTACTTTGCACCAACACTTCGATGTCCGCCTTGATGTTTGTGTCGAAGGCTACCTCCCGAAAACATCCGAGCCAAGTTTCTGTGGGGGCTTTCCAAATGTATAAAGTTTCATATGGTCAGGTCAACAGCAGCTGGCTCATTCGTAAGGGGTTGCAAAACTATAAGCAATGTTTTGAGGTGGTGGTATCTAATTAGTC
>CALMIS010000142.1 GCA_937864185.1 uncultured Chloroflexota bacterium | reverse complement strand
TTTTTTTGTGGTATGATAGGGATAGGGTTTATGTAAACTTATTATTGTAAACCTGCTGGGGACAAAGCCGTGTCGATTAATTACCAAGTTCAGCAAAAAATCTATCGTTTGGAGACGCTGCGTCGCTACCAGGCTTATTATGGGCCTAACACCCCTTACCAGATTGTGGCCGAGATCAACATGCTCGAGGTCGAGCTGCGCCGGATGCTGCAAGCCGATTTAACTAAGGTGAATCGGCCGGTCAAACCGGCTCGAAAGCGACCGCCGGCCAAAGATAAAGCAGGACCCCCTTCCAGAACGGCCAAACCTCAACTCCAAGCTAAAGCCTCGCCGAAAAGAGAGGTTAAAGTTACCCCTAAGCGGAAAACTAAGCCTAACTCGCTCTTTGGTCTATCCAAGACCACTCTGGACGTGATCACCGCTATCTCTTTTATCGGTTTTGTCTTTCTGATAGGCTGTATCGTGTTTGCCGTCTACGTCTACTCCAGTCAGTATGAACCGCCGGCTTACACTCAAGTGGATACCGCCCTTAACAGCCAAGTGGCCTTACGCCCGACATTTACGCCCACCGCTGATCCTAGCAATCCGCTGGCAGTGGCCGCCGATGCGTCGGCCTCCGACGTTATCGAAGTCGCAGCCGTCGAGAATTCTATTTTGCCCAGTGCCCATCGAGAGCCAACCCCGGTGCCAACCCCGGTGCCAACCCTAACGCCCAGCCCGGTCCCTTTCCCAACAGAGACGCCTACGTCCCTCCCGACAGAGACCCCGGTCCCACCCCCAGCTCAGCCCCCGGCGCCTAAAGCCCCGCCGCCAACCGCCACTCCCAGCGAGCCCACCCCGACACCTGCGCCGCAGTACAAGTTCATGCTTCGCGAGCAAGGCAACCGTGAATTTCAGCGCACCACCAACAACCTCATTACTATGTATGTCGCTATTGTCTCAGCCGGAAATGTGCCGGTCGGTGGATATAAGGTCGTGGGTGACCATTCCGCCGGCATGCATGTGGAAAGCGCCCTCAGTGACTGGAATTGGAGTGCCACCAACTGTTTGGACTGTGACTATATTAAGTTCGGCAACGTAAAATTTGAGCCGGGCCCGTTTGTGGATGGGGTCTGGAACATTTACGTAGCGGATGAAGCCGGGACGCAGCTCTCGCCGGTGGTGCCACTGCCCTATTCCACTAATCCCGATCAGTGGGTATGGGATTTCGTGATCTTCGCCGAGGCTGAATGAGCCTTCTTTGGCAATCAAAAAGCCCTACTTTGTAATAGGGCTTTGCTAGAACATCAGTTTAGCTTTTATGAAGCGACGAGGCTTTAGCTACATTCCGGCATTGACTCCCTTGGCAAACAACAGTAGGAGCAAGGGAAGCAAGATCAAGAAGCGGACAAAAAAGATAACTCCCTCATTTTTGTGACCCACAAACACCGAAAACATAAGCTCGGTTAAGTGTAACAGCCACGGAGTGTCTCCTTTACCTCGCATTGATCTCCCCTTTGATTAAGATTGCTGCCTAAAAGAGTCTGGCGGCCTAAAGTTGCCACCGCCTAATCAATCAACTTGTTTTCGCGAGCATACCGGACCAATTCTACCCGACCGTGAAGATTGAGTTTGCCCATCAGATTGGCGCGATGTCCCTCTACGGTCCGAACACTAATGCTCAAGATTTCGGCCATTTGCCGGTTAGTACAGCCGCGGGCAATGAGCTTGAGCACGTCCAGTTCGCGCGGGGTCAAGGCTTCGGCCGGCGGGTCGACCGTCACTCCGCCGTTGCGTTTGGGAGCGGACATACCGCCCAACAGCGCTCGCGTCATCGAAGGGTGAATGTACATATCCCCCCGCTGCACAGCCCGAATGGCATCGATTAACTCAGATTCCACCGCGCGCTTGACAATATAGCCGGCCGCTCCAGCTTTAATGGCTTCTTGCAGCAGGCTCTCATCCTCGTGGACGGTAATAATCAGCACCCGGGCTTCCGGCAAAACCTCTTTTAGCCGCCGGGTGACCTCAATGCCATCCATATTTGGCATGTTAATGTCTAAGAGCGCGACATCCGGGTTAAAGTCTTGGGCAAGCTTCAGCGCTTCTTCACCGTTGCCGGCTTCAGCGACAACTTCTAGCTCTGCCTCGCTACTAAGGAGGGCCCGCAAACCGGCGCGGAGTAAGCCTTGATCATCAGCAATTAGTATTCGAATCATAAGGTACCTCGACGTGTATGGTTGTGCCGACGCCGGCCGTACTTTCAACCACTAGAGCACCATTGAGCATCTCTGTCCGTTCCCGGATCCCCAAGATTCCCAGGCGTCCTCGTCGTTTCGCCTCCTCCGGATCAAAACCCAGACCATTATCTTCAACGATGGTGATAACGTAATTGTTACGCTTTTCCAAAAAAATGTCAACGCGACTCGCCTGGGCATGTTTGGCGACGTTGGTCAGCGCCTCTTGCACAATGCGATAAAGGCTGGTTTCTACATCCGGGGGTAACCGCTGCTCATCAAAACCCACCGCCTCAAAAAGGGTCTCGATGGCATACTGCCGGCCGAAATTTTCGATGTACTGCCGCAAGGCGGCCACCAGCCCCACGTAGTCGAGACTGGCCGGCCGGAGATTGATCGCTAGCCGGTGCAGGTTTTCGGAAATATCGTTAGTGATTTGGCGCAGTTCCGCGGCCCGGGTAGCGACCGCTTCGGGCTGGTCCTTCTCGCCCTCCAGCAGCCGCAGCCCGACCATCAATGAGGTCAGGGCTTGTCCCGCCTCATCGTGAAGTTCGCGGGCAATGTTGCGCCGTTCCGCTTCTTGAACCTCTACCAGCCGGTGGGAAAGAGACTGCAACTGCTGGTGCCCTAACCGGACTTGCTCAAACAGCTTTGCATTTTGAATGGCCACCGCGGCTTTGTTGGCAAAAGCCTGGCCCAGCGAGGCATGCACTCGGTTGAAGGCATCAACCTGGTGGCTGCTGAGCGTCAGTAAGCCGATGACCCGGGCCTGGGCAATCAGGGGGATGCCCATCCAGCCCCGCACCTCCGGCCGTTGCTGCCAGGACTCAAAGCGGGGATCGTTTTGAGCATTGGCAATGATCACCGGGTTTCCGGTCCGTTTTACGGCCTGATAGAGCGGGTTGTCGGTGGGGGAGTCCTGACCGACGAGCGCTGTGGCCGGGGTATCACGCTTCTGAGCGACAATTTTAAGTCCGCCAGTGTCATCTTGGAGAAAAACATAAGCATTATCGTACGGGACCACCTGTTCCAGGTGAACCAAGATCTCGCTAAGAACCCGGTCTAGCTCCAGAGAAGAGGTGAGTGTGGCCGTAGCTTCGCGCAAGGTTTCGGCCTGTTCCCGGGCGCGGCGCTCGGCCTCATACAGCCGGGCGTTTTCGATCGCGATGGCGGCTGGTGTCGCCAACCAGGTCAATAGCCGCAAATCCTCGCGGCTAAAGGTGCCGTTCGAGCTGTTGAGCGCTTCGATAGCCCCGGTTGACTGCAATCCGTTTTGCAGCGGCACACAGATCACCGACCGGGTGGTGAAGCCGGTTTGCCGGTCCAAGACATCGGCAAAACGCCCATCCTGCCTGACATCTTCGACCATAGCTGCTTCACCCTGTTGAATGACCCAACCGACAATGCCTTGGCCGGCCGGCAGTCGCCGGCCCCGGATTAAGGCCGAGCCACTGCCCGAGGCCGCTTGGAACCAAATCTCGCCCCTAGTGCTATCCAGTAAGGCAACCGAGGCGGCCTCGGCGCTGAGTAAACGGACGGTGTGGTCAGTGATGATGGTCAGGGTTACGTTGAGATCAAGGGTTGAGGTGATGGCCTGACTGATCATCGTTAGCGTCGTCAGTTCGTCAATGCGCTGTTGCGTCTCACGATAGAGCCTGGCGTTTTCCAGGGCAACAGCGGCCTGATCGGCTAAGGTCTGGAGCAGACGCTGATCATGTTTGGTGAAGTGATGGGGCGGCTGGCTCTCCACATCGAGGGCGCCGAGCACTCTTTCCTGGACCTTCATCGGGGCGGTGAGCCACAAGGGATAGGGGTTATTTTGCAAGACTGACAGCGATGGCTGGGTGTCTTCCAGCAACTCACGAGTCCAGCGCCTCTTTCCTTGTAGAATATCAAGCCTCTGCTGAGCATCAAGGGGCAGCTGAAGTTCAATAAATTGGGGGACACCCCGTTTGGGATAGTAGTAGTAATTCAGGGTTTTGGTCACGGGGTCGATGAGACCGTAGCCGGAACTGTTGATATGGAGCAGAAACGAAACCGTATCGAGCGCAATCTTGCAGATGGCGGTCTCATCCCGGATCAGGTTTAGCTCGCGACCAAGCTGGTGGATGGCACTAAGCCGGTCTTCTAACTGGCGTCGGGCGGTGATGTCGGTGCCGGTGCTGATGACATATTCTACCTTATCCTGGACATCGCACAGGACGGTGTTGGACCAGGCCACGACCCGGGGGCGCTTATTCTTGCCCAGCCACAGACACTCATACTCATTGCCGGACTGAGCCACTTGCAGGTCGGTAAATTTTGCCCGGATGCGATCCACCTCTGAGGGCGGTAAAAAAACATCCCAAAACGATTTGCCGCGTACTTCTTCAAAAGCGTAGCCTGTTAACTGTTCACAGGCGCGGTTAAAACGTAAAATCTTGCCTTCAGCGGTGAGAACCATCACCAGGGCACCGGCTGTGTTTAAAACCGCCGAGGCAAAGTGGCTGCCCTTTTTGAGATTAGCGACGCGTTGAGCGCTTTCCCGGCGGGCCTGGTCATAGACCCAGGCGTTGCGGAGAGCAATGGCGGCCTGGTTCATAAACTGTCTGACATATTCCGTACTGGTATAACTGTAAGCCTCGGCCTGGTAGCTATCGATATGGAGAAAGCCGATTAACTCGCTGCGGACTACAATCGGCACAGTCAAATGAGTCTTGCTCTCGGTATCGCCTAGCTGGTGTACCCAGTGGGTCTCGTCACCGGCAACCGGGGTAATCAGGGGCTGGAGGGTTTGGCTGACCTGGCGAAGTGTAGGCACTTCCTTAATCTTAAAACTTATGGACGAGATCGAGTCTTGACCTTCATGCCATAAATAACCCTGCCAGCGAAAGATACGGGCTTCGTCGCCATCAACCAGCATAATGCAGGCCGCATCGTAGTCTACAAAGCGCTCCAGTTGGAGCAAAATATTATCTAAAACCGTCGCATAATCGAGCGAACTGTTGAGGCTGTTGCCGGCTTGATACAGTTTCTTTAGAAATTCGTATTCTTCACCTAAAGATCCAAGCGATTGCGTGCCAAGTGGCTCGCGCTCGGACTTGAGGGTTAAGGCCTCGGTGTTAGCGGCACGCCGCTGCCCGGGGACCGGCTGGCTGCCGGTGGGAGGGTGAGGGTTGTGAGAAGCGCCTTCGTCCATATTTATCGTCATTTCTTAAACTGCCTGTAAATGGAACCGCTGCACCAGGTGTCACTTACAAAGTGCTTTGGAATCCTATCATGGGCCTCATGCCTCTGTCAAGAGGCTCAGGACCTAAGGGTGTGTCCTAAATTTTAAGTAGATTTCCTAGGATTTCAAAACCTATGAGCTCTGCCTTTCCTGACGAACGCGTAGAGTCCGCAGCCGGTTGAGCGCAGCCGCGAGTTCGTAAGGGCGAAAGATAACGTAGTCACCACTCGGGTAGCGATCAAGCACGTCGAGGCCGTTCTGCTCAATCGCCTCCATCACCGCGGCCACAATCTGAGCCACGTTTTGGCCGGCTCCCATATAGCGCTCGCGGGCCAAATTCAGGGCTCGCCCGATGGCGCGGACCTGACCTTCATCGACCAGTTGCGCGACGGCGCTCAAATCGATCTCTTCCGAGCCGAACAGGACCGCCCGCAGGGCTCGGGCTTTAATGCTGACCTCTCGTTTGCCTTTGCGCGGATCCAGACTCTCAGCCAGCGGCACCCGGGCCACCGGTTCGGGCCACGGGCCAAGAACTTCCGCTTGCCGGCCTGTGGGTAATTGGCGAGCAATCGCTTTGGCAGCAACCGTCACGTTTCGAGGCCGGTAATGCTCCATCCGGATGATTATATCGGCGACATCGAAATAATCCCCACTGCCGCCCAACACCAGTACGCTGCTGACCTGCCGTTCGTCGGCCAGTTGGCGGACCCGATCGATGAAAGGCGTGATCGGCTCACCCGCTTTTTCGACCAGCGCCTGCATCCTGGCGTCCCGAATCATCAAGTTGGTAGCACAGGTATCTTCATCGAGCAGCAGTCCTCTGGCCCCAACCTCCAGGGCCTCGATAATGTTGGCGGCCTGGCTGGTACTGCCGCTGGCATTATCGGTGCGGAAGGTGGCCGGGTTGCTGCCGCTGGGCAGATGGTTGATAAAGGGCCGGATATCGACTCCTTCCACGCGGCGCCCGTCTTCGGCCCGAATTTTGACGACCTTGGGATCGGTCACCACTAATTCACGCCCGTCGCCGGGGATATGGTTGTAAACCCCGACCTCCAAGGCCGACAGGAGCGTGCTCTTACCGTGGTAGCCGCCGCCCACAATGAGGGTTACGCCGGTTGGAATCCCCAGGCCGGTAACTCGTCCGGCGTGGGGCAAGTCGATTTCCACCCGTAGATCCTCAGGGCTATAAAATGGAACGACCCCTTCGCCCTGCCACGGCCGATCATCGACCCCGGAGCGGCGCGGGAGAATGGCGCCCTCGGCCACAAAAGCGATCAGGCCTCGCTTAGGCAGTTCCGCGCGCAAGGCGTCGGCGTCTTCCGCCGTATCGAGATGGGTCTGGAGCTGTTGGGCATTGAGCCGGGCATAGCGGAGCGCGGCGTCCACCACTTGGGGCGTATCTTGGCAGAGCATGGCCGTGGCTTGCCGGCCCAGTACCCGGCGCCCCTGCGCGGGCAGCCCGGCTACAAAGCGAGCCTCAACGTAAGCCTCCGTCACGACAACGGCCGAACGCTCCAAGATCTCTTGGCCCGGTTGGTCCATAGCCAACAGGCCGCTTTTACCCGAGCCTCGATTTCGGTGGCTGAGAGTCCGGCAGGCCTGGGCGAACATCCGGGCCAGATAATCCCGCAGAGCGATCCGGCGGCTGCGCTTCTGGTAAGTATCGCCGGGAAAGCCCGCGACCGGCATGGGCAGCCGGACCCGCAGCCGCGATGGAGCAGCGAAAGGGTCTCCCTGAACATGATCAATAAAGAGTGTATAGTCGCCAAAGTCATAGCTGCCCCGGATCTCTTTGTAGGCCGGATAGCCTTTGCCGTCGATGCGGGCCAGGATCTGTTGCAGGGCTGTTGCCGTCATAAACTCACTCCAGAGTCCAGCAATTATAATGCCTGGGCATTGTAGCAAAGTTTAAGCAGACTCTCAACTTGCCCGCGCGTCCAGCCGATAATATTAGCGGGCCAATAATGTTATTGGCTAGAAGGCAATTTTCACATTGGCTTAAGCAAGAGCCGGTAGATTAAATAGAGATTTTGCCGTGAGGTTTCTAAGTTAAGGGGTCAATTTCATGAAGCGAACGCCAAAAACATTTCTTTTAACGATTGGGTTTATCATGCTGATGTCGGTCACCTTTGGCGCAGGCGTATTTTTAGGGCGGACCGGCTGGTTCGAGCCGGCTGTCGTCCGGGCCCAAGACCAGCCCACCGAGTTTGACGTATTCTGGCAGGTTTGGGAATTAGCTCACGATAATTTCATCGACAAAGAGAGCCTTAACACCCAAGAGTTGACCTACGGCGCCATCAATGGTCTGATTGAGGCCTTGGGCGATGAAGGTCACACCCGCTTTTTGACCCCTGAAGAAGTAGAGCGCCAGCGCACCGACATTTCCGGTTCGTTCTTTGGCATTGGGGCCCAAGTCGGCCTGGAAGATAATCTACCGGTCATCGTCGCGCCGTTCGATGGCTCACCGGCGCAGCAGGCAGGCCTGCGAGCCGGCGACTTGATTATCGAAGTGGACGGCGAGGATGTGACCGGCCTGTCCTTAAACGAGACGGTGGACCGGATCCGGGGTGAAAAAGGAACCACGGTGGTGTTGACCATCTTCCGCCCCGAATCCAGTGAAAGCCTTGAATTTGAGATTGTGCGCGATGAAATTAAAGTGCCGGCGGCCACCTGGACTATCGTTCCCGGCACCGATGTTGGCTTGATCCGGATGAGCCAGTTTAGCGCCAATCTGGACGACAATATTAAGGAAGCGGTGGCCGAATTAGAGGCTGCCGGCGCCACCAAATTGATCATCGACGTGAGAAACAATCCCGGCGGCTTGCTGGAGCAGGCAATTAATGTAACCAGCGAGTTTTTGAGCGAGGGTAACGTTCTTGTTCAAGAAGATGCCGATGGTTCACGCAAGCCGTTCCCGGTGCGAAGCGGGGGGGTGGCCCAAGAAATCCCGCTGGCGGTCCTGATCAACCGCGGTACGGCCAGCTCGTCGGAGATTTTTGCCGGCGCCATTCAAGATCACGAGCGTGGCCCGGTCATTGGCGAGACTACCTTTGGCACCGGGACCGTGCTACGCCCGTTTGATCTGGAAGATGGTTCGGCCCTGTTGTTGGGGACCAGCCAATGGCTGACCGCAGAAGGTCGTCTGATCCGCAAAGTTGGCATCGAGCCGGATATAACGGTGGAAATGCCGGTTGGGGCCACAATTTTGACTCCGGATAGCTTGTCTGAATTGAGTGTAACCGACCTGCTGAACAGTGACGACACTCAACTCTTGCAAGCGTTAGAGTCGTTGAACAGTTTGCCGCAGGTCAAGCTGAGTGAAAGTGGTCAGAGTTACGAAGAAATGAACGCGGTGAAGTAAGCGTTTGGCAAGGACGTTAACTCAGGTATTAGCCTTCCCTCCCCTAAAGTTTTGAGCGCTATCTTTTGAGCTTCGGTTAAACCCCTTACGCCGGTAATGTTCATACCGGCGTAAGGGCCTGGCGCCCGCCAGGTTTGCCGGTATCCCCAGTTTCAATATCCCCCACTTTGATTCTCTCATCACCGCTACTGCTGACCAGGGTCCGCCCGTCCGGGCTTTTAGCCCGAACCTTGTCGGACTCAAAGGCAGTCTCTCATTTACCTAACTTTTATGGTGATCGGCTCGGTATAGACCGAAAATATCCAGGAAAGCACTGATAATGAACAACTTTCAACCACCTTAGAGAAGAAAAGACACCCATGAAAATTCAGTTAAGTTCCATTCAAATGAAGATTACGCTGTGGGCCGGGCTTTGCCTGGTGCTGGTAGCGGCTGCCATTATTGCTTATGCCGCCCTCTCGGTCCGTCAGACCGCCTTGCGAGCGGCTCAAGATAATGCGATCGCTGTGGCCCAATCTCATGCGGCAATTATTGACGCCGAACTGGAAATACCGCTCGATGCAGCGCGCACCCTGGCCCAGATTCTAAAAACGGTCAAAACCCAGCAGATCGAGCTGAGTCGGGTTGAGGTCAATGCGATGCTCAGGCAGATGACGACCGATAATCCGACGTTCCTGGGAACTTATACCCTGTGGGAGCCTGATGCGTTTGACGGCCAAGACGCTCAATATGCGGGCACAACCGACCACGATGCGACCGGGCGCTTCACCCCTTATCTGGTTCGTTCAAACGGCCAAGTCATCGCTGATGGGGGTGAAGAAGAGTTCGGCGATTATTACCAGATTCCCAAGAAAATGCGTCAAGAAGCGATCATCGATCCGTATCTTTATTCGGTAGCTGGCGACGAGATCCTTATGACCTCTCTGGTTGTCCCTATAATGGTTGAGGGTCAGTTCTACGGTATTACCGGGATAGATGTCCAAGCCGATTTTCTCCAGACCCTGGCCGATCAGCTTGATTTGTATGGCAAGTCAGCTTCAATGGTTTTGATCAGCCACAATGGGCTGATCGCCGGAGTGACAGATCGGCCCGAGATGGTAGGGCAATCCATCACCGAGATTCATCCGAACTTTATAGAAAGCGGTAAACTGGCTCGCCTCCAGCAGGGTGAGTCCTTCACCGAATATTCAGGCAATGCTTTTGAAGTATATGCTCCGATTGATTTTGGCCAGGCCGCTACGCCTTGGTCAGTGAATGTTATCATCCCTACCAAGAACCTTACCGCCGAAGCCACCAGCTTGATGTGGCGGCTAATCGGGATCGGTTTGCTCTTGACTGTGGTCGCTCTAGGGCTGTTGTGGTTAGCCGCCGGACAACTGGCCAAACCGATCCGGCACATGACCCGCGTGGCCCAAGACATAGCCGAGGTAGACTTATTGGCCCTAGCTCAAGAAATGAAGGCCTTGGCCGGAGGCGATCTAACCCGTCGCCTGACCCTTACCACCCAGTCGTTGGCTGTTACCTCTAAAGATGAAGTTGGCCAGATGAGCCGGGCTTTTAACACCATCATCGGCCGCCTTCAAGAAACGGGACAGGCTTTTGAGGAAATGACAATAAATTTAAGTCAGTTGATCGGCCGCATCGCCGAAAATACCGGCAGTGTCGGCGGGGCGGCCACTCGACTCTCGGGTACGGCGGCTCAGGCCGGTGAAGCCACTGCCCAGATCGCCGCCACTATTCAGCAGGTCAGTCAGGGCGTACAGGAGCAGGCCACTGGCCTCAGCCGCACCGTGGCCTCCATCCGGCATGTCTCTCAGACAGTGGAAAAAGTGGCTAAAGGCGCTCACAAGCAGGCAGAGGCAATCAACCAGACCAGCCAGGCGATGGGCCAGCTTGTCAGCGCAATTCGGATCATTGGCAATGGGGCCGAGGCTCAAACTCAAGCCGTGAGCCAAGCCCAACACAGCAACAACCGCTTAGATCAGGCCGTCAGTCAGATTGTGGAGCGCAGCCAGACGGTGTCCCAGTTCATTCAGGTCACTCTGCAAACCGCCCAAAGCGGGCAGCAGACGACTCAAGAGGCGGTGGCCGGGATGGATCAGGTAGGCCTCGCTACCGAGCAACTGGCCGAGCGAATCCGCCATTTGGGCCAGCAATCCGGTCAGATTGGCACCATTATCGAGGTGATTAATGAGATTGCGGCCCAGACCAACCTGTTGGCCCTGAACGCGACTATTGAAGCGGCTCGAGCCGGTGAGCAGGGTAAGGGTTTTGCCGTGGTAGCCGATGAAGTGCGCAAGTTGGCCGAGAAGTCGGCTCAGGCTACGGGCGAGATTAGGGCTATGATTCAGGCCGTGCAGGTTGGAGCGGAGCAGGCCGTCACGGCCATGGCCCAAGCCAGTCAAGATGTTCAGACCGGGATAAGCCGGAGCCAAGCTTCGGGAACCGCTTTGCAGGCAATTGCCGGGGATACGGCCGAGTTGGCTCAGCAGATGGATTTGATGGTCGAGACGGTGCGGGGAATTCAGTCTGCCGTGGCAGAACTGAAAGGCGCGGTCGAGGTGGTCGGCCAGGTGACGGAGCAGAACCGGACGGCAACAGTAGAGATGCAAGGGGTCTCAGAGCAGGTGATGCAGTCGGTCGAGCAGGTCTCGGCCGTGGTGGAGGAGAACAGCATCTCCACCGAAGCGATGGCGGCCAGCACTGGCAAAGCGAATGAGGCCATCGACCAGATTGCCAGCGTCAGCGAAGAAAACAGCGCCGCCGTCCAGGAAGTCAGCGCTGCCGCTGACGAGATGAGCGCTCAAGTGCGAGATGTCTCTGCTTCCGCTCAAGCGCTCCAAGAGATGGCGCAACAGTTGCAGCAGATGGTCAGCCAGTTCAAGCTCAATGATTCGAACTCTCACCCTGTCCGGTTAACCCCACCTTTCGACCACGACCTGGAACGGGGTGAGACCCAACTGAATCCACGGCTCCGAAACGGTGCCGGTCGGCCAGAGTCCCCCTCCTTTCAACGAGCGGGCGAACCAGCCAGGGTGTAGGTTTCAACCTGCGGAGGCGTGCGGCTGATTCCCACCAGTTGACCTTTGGAATTGAACTCAGCGTCGCTTAAGAAACCGCTCTTGAAGTCACCCAAGACTCGGCGGCCTTCGGGGTCGCTAAGGACGGGGTGATAGGTGTAAACCCAGGCAATGTTGCCCTGGCCATCAACCGCAATCGTCTCCAAGTCATCATCCGGCCACACGCCCGGCATGCGGTCAATCAGGCCACCGTTCTCGTCGAGCTTCAGGATATAATTCTCCGAGGTGCTGAGATAGAGGTGGCCGGCGCTGTCCACGGCCAATCCGCTAAAGTCAGCGCCGAACTCCTGAATCCCCACGCTCTTGATGAAATCTTGTTGCCCGCCGCCCAGATGCAGTAAGAGGTTGCCTTGAGAGTCATACTTCACCAACTCGCGGGCCTGGACGGCCACTACTTCTCCTTTGGGCGTAGCGGCGATGGCTTTATACCAGCCCACCTGGTCGGGGGCCGGCTGCCACTCGGCGATAAGCGCGCCGGTGTCAGCCGCCAGAACGTGGATGTCGCGCCCCACCAGGGCATAAAGGTGGCCCTCTAAATCGGCGGCCAGCCCGACGATGTAATCGGTCTGGTCGGTGGTTAAATGCTGCCACAAAAATGAACCGTCGGCCTCAAAGGCTTGAATCCGCCCCGGTGAATAATCGCCCACAAAAACGCGACCTTGAGGGTCAAGGCTCATCGAGCGGGCATCGTTGAAGTAACCGGGACCGCCGCCTTTCTGACCAAAAGCCAGGCTGAGTTGGGCAAAGGGGGTGGGCGTAGGCGTGGCGGTGGGCTGGGGCGTAGGCGTGCTCAAGGCCAGCAGCGAGTCCGCGCCCTGGCGCAGCTCGGGGAAGGCAAAGTACAGCGGTAATCCCACGGTGACCAGGATCAGCCCGATAACAAACAAGGTGACCAGGCAGCCCATACCGGTCCCGGCTTTGACCACGGTTTTAGCCGTTTCCGGAGAAACTTTCACCTGAATGCTACTCGTCTGGATCGGCCCGCTGTGGATAACCACCGGCTGGCCCCGTTCCAGTTGTTCAACCGCTTCTTTAGCCTCTTTCAACCCCTGCCCGGTTAAGCTGCGGTAGAGCTTAATGGCCTCAATCTTCCGGCCGGCTTGGAGGTGAGCCATAATTTGAACTAAGGTCTCAGCCTCTTGAAAGGCCTGAGATGAGGTGATGGTGGGAGTCTCTACCGGCCGGCCGCGCAGCGACTCCGGCACCACTACGGCACTGCCGCAAAATCGACACTCGGTTACCGGCTCCTGGGCTGCATACTCTAACGGGCCATTACAGTTGGGACAATGAAACGTGCCGGGCATAGGGGTTCCTTTCTGTTAATCAAAACCTGCCA
>CALMIS010000141.1 GCA_937864185.1 uncultured Chloroflexota bacterium | reverse complement strand
AAGCGGGAAGGTCTGATTCAAGGCCGAAAAGGATGATCGTCGAAGCGGGAAGGTATTTTTCGCTGTCGAAAAGTATGATCGCGTCAGCGAGAAGGTATTTTTCGCTGTCGAAAAGTATGATCGCGTCAGCGGACCTAAGATTGGACCGATCTAAGAGATTGGTCCATTCTGGACGAATCTCATTCCGCCTCAAACAAACTGCTTCAACGCTTGGAAATCTTCGCGTAAGGCGTTTTGCAAGCCTTGATTGTAAAAGGCGGCCGCCGGGTGGTACAGCGGCACGACGGCGATCGGGCCGTAGGGCGTGGTGCCCTGCAAAACTTGACCGTGCAGCGCCCCGATCTTTTGGCCCTGCTCCGGCACGTTAAACTCGGCCAGGATAAAGTCCATCGAGAAGCGGCCGAGCGGGACGATCACCTTCGGCCGGATGATATCGATCTGGCGCTGCAAGAAGGGGGCGTACAGGGCGAGCTCGCCTTTGCGCGGATCGCGGTTGTCCGGCGGGCGATCCTTGACGATGTTGGTGATGTAAACCTCTTCGCGCTTCAGGCCAATCGAGGCCAGCAGGTCGCTCAGCACCCGGCCGGCCGCGCCGACAAAGGGCCGGCCCTGCTTGGCTTCGTTCTCGCCGGGCGCTTCGCCGATAAACATGATGTTGGCGTCGGCCGCCCCCTCGCCGATGACCGAGTGGTAGTTATTCTCGACCCGATACGCATAGAGCGGCGAGGCCGTCAAGTTCTTGACCTCTTCGGCCAGCGCCTCCAGCCGGGCTTGTTGATCGCTCACTGCTGCTTCCTTTCGGCCTGCTGCTTCAAGCCATACAACTTATTCAACGCCTCCAGCGGCGTCATCGCATCCACATTCAGGGTCTTGAGCTCCTCCACCAGGGGATCGGTCTCGGGCCCAAAGAACGTCATCTGCACGCCGGAGAAGGCCTGGCGGGTCTTGTCGCGGCGCTGGGTGAAGTCGGCGTTGCCTTCCAACTCTTCCAGGATCTCGTTGGCGCGGTCAATGACGGCTTTGGGAATGCCGGCGATCTGGGCGACGTGGATGCCGTAGGATCGATCCGCGCCGCCGGGCACGATCTTATGCAGGAAGACCACCCGCCCGCCTTCCTCGCTGACGGCCACGTTGTAGTTGCGCAGGTGAGGCAGATACTTGGCCAGCTCGGTCAGCTCGTGGTAGTGGGTGGCAAAGAGGGTCTTGGCCCGGATCCTGGGATTGTTGTGAATATACTCGACCACGGCCCGGGCGATGGCCAGGCCGTCGTAGGTGCTGGTGCCCCGGCCCACTTCGTCGAGGATGAGCAAGCTGCGGTTGCTGCTCTGGGAGAGGATGGCGGCCGTCTCGACCATCTCGACCATAAAAGTGCTCTGGCCGGCGTGGATCTCGTCCTGGGCGCCGATGCGGGTGAAGATACGGTCCACCAGCCCGATCCGGGCCCGGTCGGCCGGGACAAAGCTGCCAATCTGGGCCAGCAGCACGATCAGGGCCACCTGGCGTAGAAACGTGCTCTTGCCGGACATATTCGGCCCGGTGATGATGTGGATCAGCTCCTCGCGGGACAGGCGCACGTCGTTGGGCACGAAGGCGGTCGGCAGGCCGTCGGGATCGGTCAGCGGCATTGTCTCCACCACCGGATGGCGGCCGTTGATGATCTCCAGCGTATCATCCTCGCTCAACTCGGGCCGGATGTAGTTGTGGTGCAGGGCCACTTCGGCCAGGGCGCTGACTACATCCAGATAAGCCAGCCCCCGCGCCGTCGCCAGCAGGCGGTGGGCCGCCGCGGCAATCCGGGCGCAGACCTCGCGAAAGATGCGGACCTCGACCTCTAACTGCCGCTCATCGGCGTTGAGGATCAGGCTCTCGTACTCTTTCAGCTCCGGGGTGATGTAGCGCTCGCCGTTGACCAGGGTCTGCTTGCGAATGTAGTCGGCCGGCACGACGTCGCTGTGGGCGCGGGTCACTTCGATGTAGTAGCCAAAGACTTTGTTGTAGCCCACCTTCAGGCTTTTGATCCCGGTCCGCTCTCGCTCCACCCGCTCCAGATTGGCCACCCAAATCTTGGCCTCCCGGGAGCTGCTAATAATCCCATCCAACTCCGCCGAAAAGCCCGCCCGAATAAAACCGACCTTGCCCAGCGTCGCCGGCGGTTCAGCGGCAATCGCCTGGCGGATGAGGGAGATGATCTCGGGGCAGGGGTCTAGAGGGGGAAGGATGGAAGGATGGAAGGTTGGAAGGGTGGAAGGTTGGAAGGATGGAGGGGTGGAGGGGTGGAGGGGTGGAGGGGTGGAAGGATGGAAGGGTGGAGGAGTGGAAGGATGGAAGGATGGAAGGTTGGAAGGGTGGAAGGGTGGGTTTGTTACTTGCTCATTACTAATTGTTAATTGTTCATTACTAGTTGTTAATTGTTCATTACTAATTGCTAATTGTTCATTACTAGTTGTTAATTGTTCATTGCTAACAGCTAACGGCTCACTGCTAACAGCTAACAGCTCACTGATCGCTGCCTGAATATCTGGGACAACTTCCAGGCTGCGTTGGATGGCGAGGAGGTCGCGGGGGAGGGCGAGGCCCTGGCTGACGCGGTTGGTCAGGCGCTCGAGGTCGGCCACGGCTTTGAGCTGCGCGCGCAGGTCGCCGCGGGCCAGGGTGTGGGTGGTGAAGCGTTCGACGGCGTCGAGGCGGCGGTTGAGGGCGGCGGCGTCGAGCAGGGGTTGGTGCAGCCAGGTACGCAGCAGGCGGCCGCCCATCGAGGTGATGGTCCGGTCGAGCACGCCTAGCAGCGAGCCCTGGGTGGCGTGAGTCCGGATCGTTTCGGTCAGCTCCAGATTGCGGCGGGTGTTAGCATCGAGGTCCATAAAGTGCTCGGTGCTGTAAACGCTCAGGGTGGTGATGTGGTTGAGGGCGGCCTGCTGCGTCTCGGCCACGTATTGGATGACGCCGCCGGCGGCTTGCACGGCCAGCGGTTTGCCGTGCAGGCCAAACCCACCGGGCGCGCCCACGTAAAGGTGCTGCTGCAGCTCGGGACGGGCGTGATCTGGACCGAAGCCCCATGGCTCGTAGAAGGGGTGGGGGATTTTCAGCGCCCGCCCTGCCGTTAGACTGGCCTCATCCGGGCCGATCACCTCGGCGGGCTTGAGCCGGGCCAGCTCGTTGGTGATCAAGCGCTCGATATCGCTGCCGTGCAGTTGAGTGACGGCGAACTGGCCGGTGGTGATATCGATATAGGCCAGGCCGGCCCGGTTGTCGCCGCGGATGATGGCGGCCAGATAGTTGTTCTCATTGTCGTTGAGCAGGGTACCCTCGACCACGGTGCCGGGGGTGATCACCCGCTGCACCTCGCGCGGCACCAGGCCATCCACCGGCGTGCTGCCGAGCTGCTCGCAGACGGCCACTTTGTAACCGCTCCGGATCAGCCGGGCAATGTAGTTCTCCGCGGAGTGGTGCGGTACGCCGGCCATCGGCACCCGTTGGTTCTTGGAGATCTTGCGCGAGGTCAGGACGATGTCCAGCTCCTTGGCAATCAGTTGGGCGTCTTCATCAAAGGTCTCGTAGAAGTCGCCCAGCCGGAAGAAGACGATCGCTTCGGGGTACTGTTTTTTGATGGCCAGATACTGACGGCGGATGGGAGTGGTCATGCTTCTTCTTTCCTTGAAATCAAAGTACCTACTCAGCCTTATGTCATTTCGGAGCCGAAGGCGGAGAAATCCCTCCCGAGTGACAAAGACCAGAGGGCTGGTGGGTCCGAATTCAAGCTGATACCGGGTTCACCAACTCCCTTGTCTTTCAATGAATCGCTTTAGGGACTTCTCCGCTTCGCTGCGAAGCAACTAGCAACTAGTGACATGCCTGAGCAGTTACAAATCAAAGGCGTTAGTCAGTGAAGAGTCTCCTAAGGCAACACTGAGCAAATTGTTCGTAAAACGTAACGCGAAAAACGTAACTATAGATGCCTGGTCCGAATTTCGGAGGACGATATGAAAGGGTGGAGTAGACACAATTGACACGATTAACAAGATTTTTCGGATCAAGAAAAAAAATCGTGTAAATCGGGTGAATCGTGTCGAAATTTAGTTAAAAACAAATTATTTGGCAGACTTTGTTCTCAGTCACAGGTTAGGGTGAAGCTATCCAGATTTTACGTTTTACCTTTTACCTTTTAAGTAGAAACTAGCACCCTAGCTTTGCCTAGGTCGCTTCCACCAGCTTCGCTTTTATTATAGCAATTAATTCCTGCACTGAAAGTTCCAGGTTGACCCCCCGTTTGCCGGCGCTGACGAGAATACGCTCCAAGGCCAGAGCGGGGCGATCGATATAGACCGGGAAGTTCTTGTGCAGCAGGGCCAGGGGGGAGATCCCGCCGGTTTGCAAGCCGGTCAGGGCTTCGGCCTCCTTTTTGGTGGCCATCTGCACCTTCTTCTGGCCGATCGCTTTGGCCAGCTTCCTTAGATCGAGCTCGCGGCTGCCGGCGACCAGTACCAGGATCGCTTTGCCCTGGTTGGGCAAGACCACCAGGGTCTTGTAGACCTGGTCGCGCGGCAAGCCAAAGTGATCGGCCACGCCGTCGGCGGAATGGATCGTCTCGGGGTATTCACGCACCACGTAGTTAACCTGGCGCTGGTCTAACACGCGCATGGAGTTAAGTTTGTCAGCCATAGCGGGATTATAGCATCGATGGAGCCATTCTGCCATCGATCCTATCGCTCCGGCTAAGTCAAAGGCTAACCGCTTGGTCAGGCCAAAATCTCGCTCAATATCGGGTGTCATTCCTCCGGTTTTATCATATGATGAAGGCACACAGGGCCGTAGGGGCGTAAAATTTTACGCCCCTACCTAAGGTGGGTGTATCTTTAAAGGAGGCTAAAATGGATACCGTGATTGGACTCTTTAGCAGTGACGAGGATGTCAAGCATTCGGTGGCCAAGCTGAAAGAAGGTGGCTTTGGCGAAGACGAGATCATGGTCTTCACCTGCCGCGATGAGGTCTGCCAATGTCTGAACAAATACTCCTCGTACCATTTGGTTGGCGTGTGGACTCTATTTGGCCTGTTCTTTGGTATGGTCTTATTGGGCAGCCTGGGCTTGATCGCCAGTCTGGTCAACTTTCGGATTTTGGGTTATTCTATGCCCTTGTGGGGCAACGTCTTTCTGGGGCTCGGCCTGGTGGGCGCCGTCGTCGGGGCCTTGATCGGCTATATCTTTGGCAATGATCAATGGCAGCGGGAGACGCGCCTCTATCACGAAGGCGCTCAGGCCGGCGACAAAATTGTAGCCGTGCGGGTAACGGACGGCGAGACCGCCGTTAAAGCCGAAGTGCTCTTGCAGCACGAAGCGGCCAAAGGCATCGAGCGGCTGGGCCACGTCCCGGAGGATACCTTTAAACAGATGGCGGACCATCGTTCGCCCGAGCCGGCCGTGCCGCGCCACGCTTGACAAAAACTGGTCCGGTGCGGCGGACGCCAAAAGAGCTAAATCCTACAAACAGGTGAGGTTTAACTTGAAAAGAATATCTCTCTGGCTAGCCCTGGCCTGCTGGGGCTTGGGGCTGGTCAGCCCCTCTCTGACCGCGGCTCAGTCTGACGACGAGGCGATCGTGCGGGCGGTGCTGTTTTACTCGCCGAGCTGCCCGCACTGTCATTACGTAATCGGCGAGGTGCTCAGCCCGCTGGCCGAGACGCACGGCGAGCGGCTTCAAATCATTGGCCTGGACACCACCCAGCCGGAGGGCGCCCGCCTGTACGAGGCGGCGATCGAGCGGTATGAGATTCCGTCAGCGCGGCGCGGCGTGCCCACGTTGGTGGTGGCCGAGACCGTCCTGGTCGGTAGCCAGGAGATTCCCGAGCAGTTTCCGGCGTTGATTGACCAGGGTTTGGTGAACGGCGGGATCGACTGGCCGGACATTCCGGGCCTGGCGGCGCTGCTGGCCCAGGCTGAGTCTTCGTCGCCGGCGGCCACGGCTTCGGCTCAGCTCACCGCCACCCCGGCGCCGGCTACGCCGGCGGCTACAGCCACCTCGGCGACGCCAACGCCCGAGCCGGTGGCCGCAGCGCTCGAGCCAACGGCTACCGCTCAGGAGGCAGTTATCGTAGTGGGACAGTCAGACCCGCCGCCGATCACCGCCGAGCTGCCTACGCCGGATCCGGCCGGTTTTACGCTGGCCGGTTTGGTGCTGGCCGGTTTGGTGGGCGCACTGGCTTACAGTGGGTGGCGTTTAGCCTCGCTGGGGTGGTACGCCTGGTTGGGGAGGACCAGCGTACCACCCAGTAATGTCCTTGTGCCGCTGTTGGCGGTGCTTGGGCTGGGGGTGGCGGCTTATCTGGCCTACGTCGAAGTCAATCAGGTGACGGCCGTCTGCGGGCCGGTCGGGGATTGTAACCGGGTCCAGGCCAGCCCGTATGCTCAGCTCTTGGGCGTGCCCGTCGCCGGCTGGGGCATCCTGAGCTACGTGATCATCATCGGCTTGTGGATCGGGCAAAGAGTGGCCGGGGCAGAGCGAGCCAACTTCATGGTCCTAGCCCTGGTCGGTTTGACGCTGCTGGGAACGATCTTTTCGATTTATTTGACCGTGTTGGAATTGGTCGTGATCCGGGCGGTCTGTCTGTGGTGTCTCAGTTCGGCCGCCATCACCGCGGCCCTGCTGGTGTTGGTAGTCGCGCCGCTGGGCCACAGTCGCGGGCTGAGCTGGTCGAAGGAGACGGCTCACTAAAACAGCCTGGTCGTCTGTCCAGGCTAAAAACTCACAGATCAATCAGTAAATATCTCGCCAAATGCCTGGTGCAGTTGGCGAGTTTTTGTTTTAAACTGAAGTGGACTGAGTGATCACTCACTTGGTAACGAAAATGGAGTGCAGTAGGGGCGTAAAATTTTACGCCCCTACATCGGGTAAAGGAGCACGGTTAGATGTTCCTACGGACGTTCAGTCTGGTTCGCAAAGAGTTTATCCACATCGGGCGTGATCCGCGCACCCTGGCGATTATGATCATCATGCCGCTGATGCAGTTGATCTTATTGGGCTACGCCGCCACCACCGACATCGAGCATCTGCGCACCGCCGTCTATGACGGGGATCGCAGCCAGGCCAGCCGGGATCTGATCCAGACCTATCAGGCTTCCAACTACTTTGATATTGTGGCCTACGTCGATAAAGAGGCGGACCTGACTTACCTGCTCGATCACGGCGATGTGCGGGGGGCGCTGATCATCCCGGCCGGCTTCGGCGAGCAGATGGCCGCCCGGGAGCGGCCGGACATCGCTTTTCTGGTCGATGGCTCCGACCCGACGGTGGCCAACACGGTCTACGCCGCCTCGCAGCAGGTGGGCCAGGCCCTCTCGAGCCGGTTGATTGAGCGTGAGTTGGGACGTCAGGTCAGCGAGCTGCCCGGCGTCGAGGTTAGACCGCGAGTCTGGTACAACCCCAACCTGGAAAGCACCTACTTCACCATTCCCGGCTTGATGGTCATTGTCTTGTTTCTCTACACCACCCTATTCACTTCCACGGCCATCGTCCGCGAGCGCGAGCTGGGCACCATCGAGCAGTTGATCGTGACCCCCATCCGGCCGCTGGAACTGATCGTGGCCAAAGTGATTCCCTACATTTTGATCTCGTTCCTGATCATCATCGAGGTCTTGACGATCGGCGTCCTGGTCTTCGGCGTGCCGATTCAGGGTAGCGTGCCGCTCTTGCTGGGCCTGGCCGGGCTGTTTTTGATCACCGCCTTGGGCATCGGTATCCTCATCTCCTCGGTGGCCAACAACCAGCAAGAAGCAATGATGCTGACCTTCGCCACCATGCTGCCGACCTTCATTCTGAGCGGTTTCTTCTTTCCGATCGACGCCATGCCGCGCTGGATGCAGTTCCTCACTTATCTGATCCCGGCCCGTTATGGGATGGTGATTGTGCGGGGCATTGTCTTAAAAGGGATCGGCGTGGAACTCCTCTTCGAGCAGATTGTGGCCGTGCTGATCTTCAGCGTGGTCGTCATCATTCTGGCCTCGCGGCGGTTCAAGAAAAAGTTGGAGTGACATGGCCGCGACAAACTCGCTGATCATCCAAACCGAGAAGCTGAGTCGGAGCTTTGGCCGGGTCGTGGCCGTGGATCAGCTCGACCTGGAGATCAAAACCGGCGAGATCTTTGGCCTGGTCGGCCCCGATGGCGCCGGCAAGACGACCACCATCCGCTTACTGGCCGCGATTATGAACCCGACCGCCGGCCGAGCCCGGGTGGCCGGCTACGACACGGTCAAACAGGCCGAGGCGATCAAAAGCCATATCGGCTATATGGCTCAGGAGTTCAGCCTGTACGGCGATCTGTCGGTGCAGGAGAACATGGAGTTCTTTGCCGATGTCTTCAACGTGCGGGGCCAGGATCGCCGGGCCCGGATCGAGCGCTTGTTGGCTTTTGCCGGACTGACCGAGTTCACCGGCCGGCGGGGGGCCAAGCTCTCGGGTGGGATGAAGAAGAAGTTGGGGTTGGCTTGCGCCCTGGTTCACCAGCCCGACCTGCTGCTGCTCGATGAACCGACCACCGGCGTCGATCCCGTCTCCCGGCGGGAGTTTTGGGATATTTTGACCAACCTGCGGCTGCAAGGCACCACCATCCTGGTCAGCACGCCCTACATGGATGAAGCCGAGCGCTGCTCGCGGGTCGGCTTGATCTACCAGGGCCGGCTGATCGTGGCCGACCCGCCGGCGCGGATCAAACAGCGGGTGGCCGGCGAGCTGATCGAACTGCGGCCGGTGGGCGCCAACCACAGTATCGGTTTGCTGCGCCGGGCCGTGGCAGTTTTGAGCCCGCTGCCCGGCGTGCTGGAGATCCAAACCTACGGCGACCTGCTGCACCTCTTTGTCGACCGGGCCGCCGAGCGGATGCCGGAGATCAAAGTTGCCCTGGCCGCTCACGCCATCGAGGCCGCCTCGCTGCGCCAAACCCAGGCCCGGATGGAAGAGGCGTTTATTTCGTTGATTCGGCGGCAGGGGGCCGGGGAGGCCGTAGCAGCCAGCCTTGGTGGAGTCTCAAGTGCGTAGTGCGTAGTGCGTAGTGCGTATTGTATTCTTTACGCACTACGCACTACGCATTACGTTGACCCAGGCTAACCGACGTAGATGTTGAGGCATAGTAATCATGAACGAGATCAAGCCCACCCCCGCCGTCCAAGTCCGCGAACTGAGCAAAACTTTCGGGGACTTCAGCGCGGTTGATCGAGTCTCGTTTGACGTGCCGCGCGGGCAAATCTTCGGCTTTCTGGGGCCGAACGGGGCCGGCAAGACGACGACGATGCGCATGCTGCTCGGCCTGCTCAAGCCGAGCGGCGGCAGTGCCACCATTCTCGACCTGGATGTGGTCCGGCAGACCGAGCAAGTGCGGCGGCGGATCGGCTACATGAATCAGAAGTTCAGCCTCTATCCTGACTTGACCGTCGAGGAGAATCTCAACTTTTACGGTGGCGTCTACGGCGTGAGCGGCGAGCGGCTGCGCCAACGCAAAGCCTATATTTTGGCGATGGCCGGTCTCCAGGGACGCCAGCGCGACCGGACCAAAATCCTGTCCGGCGGTTGGAAGCAGCGCCTGGCTTTGGGCATCGCCATTATCCACGAGCCGGAGGTCCTCTTTCTCGATGAGCCGACCGCCGGCGTCGATCCGATTTCCCGCCGGGCCTTTTGGGAGCTGCTCTATGAGCTGGCCGAGGGCGGCACCACGATTATGGTCACCACTCACTATATGGACGAGGCCGAACAGTGCCAAAACCTGGTCTTCATCCAGCGTGGCCGGGTGGTCGCGACCGGCTCGCCGCAGGAGATCAAAGATCTTGAAATGCGCGGCCAGGTTTTAGAGATCGCTTGCGACGCGCCGGAGGTGGCCATGACGCTGCTACGCGAGCTCCATCTTTTTGAAGAAGTGGCCCTCTACGGGGCGCTCATTCACGCCGTCAGCGCCGACCCCGAGGCGCACCAACCGCTGATCGAGCAGACCTTGCGCGGCCACGAGATCGCCGTGAGCGCGATCGAACGGATTGCGCCTTCATTAGAAGATGTTTTTAT
>CALMIS010000140.1 GCA_937864185.1 uncultured Chloroflexota bacterium | reverse complement strand
GATGACCTGCCAGGGCGGTCACTATCGCCTGGCAGGTCATAAGCAGGGCAAAAGAGGGCGTTAGTTCTTGATGAATTTCTCGAAGACTGCGCCGAAATCTTTGAGCATATAAGTTTCGTGGGCCTGTTTGAGCCAGGCAAAGGCATATTGGTTGACGGCTTTGAACTGCTCTTCCAAAGTGGTAGAACTGGCCGAGCGGTTGACCGTGTTGGCGGCCGTCTTCAGACTGTCCTGAGCATATTGCAGCAGTTTGGCGTTTTCATGCTGCGTGGCGCCAATTCTGATCAGAGCTTTATAAAGATCCTTGATCTCTTCCATATGCTTCTTGTTGACATCAATCGAATAGGAATGCTGGCCCATGGTAAACTTAATTTCGACGTCCAAGTCTATGGTGCCGGCGGTTTCCAGAGCGACATCGCCGATGTAGTAGCTGAAGTAATCCAGGCGCCGGAGGGTGCGCTTTTTGCTCATGGCCGAAGTGCCGTCGACGTGGATCAAGGCTTTGTTGGTGAAGCAATACTCATCAGTTTTGGATTTGATCAAGAAGAAAATCTTTTCTCCTTCTTCGTGCATGACGTAGTCGTCGGACTCGACTTTGTCATAATCCTGCGGCTTGATGACGGAACCGATATCACTAAGACCGAGGGCGTCGGAAGCAAGTTTCTTAAACATTATTCGCTTTCTCCTTTGTTATTGATGGCTAGATTTAGGACTGCTGTGGATATAGAACCCCGCCCGAAGTACGGGAGCGTACGGTGGGCCAGGGCTGGAAACCGTCGAGCCTCCCATGAGGGGCTGTTCTCTAATTCTACCCGGGGTATTCGAATTTAAGCAACTCTAAAACAAAAAATCGCTGCCCTAATCAGGGCAGGGGGTGGTCTTTTCGTTGTTGAGGGACTGGATTTATGTTATACTAAAGTGATGAACACTCACTTCAATAAGGCGCTTATTACAGACGACGACCCTTTCATCCTGCACGTGAGTCAGGCGATTCTAACCGAGTACGGCCTGGCGGTTCAGACTGTTAGCACCGGGCAGGCGGCTTTGCAGGCCCTGGCGAACGACACCTATGACCTGCTGCTGTTGGATATCGGGCTGCCTGATATGGATGGTCTGGCGGTGTTGGAGCAGGTGACTACCCACTACACCCAAGTCAGTCCGATTATGATGACCGGCTACGCTACCCTGGACGCCACTATTCGGGCCCAAGAACTGGGGGCGGAAGGCTTTATTCTCAAACCTTTCAATGATGAAAAACTGGTGCAGATTGTCCGCCGGATCATCGAACGGCGCCAACTGCGCGCGGATTATGCCCGGCTGCAAACGCTGGTCCAGACCGAAAAGTTGGCCGCGGTGGGTCGTCTGGCTGCTTCGCTGGCTCATGAAATTAACAATCCCCTGCAAGCGCTCCGCAGCGGGCTGCGGCTGCTAGGCCGGCCTGACCTCGAGGAAGACAAACGGCAGCACTTTCTGGCCGCGTTGGGGCAGGAGGTCGAGCGGCTGATCACGATCACCACCCAAACTCTCGATTTTGTCCGCCCCAATCGAGTCGGCGTGCAAGCGACCGATCTCAATTCGTTGCTGCAAGATACGCTGACCTTGGTCAGTAAGCAACTGCAACAGCACAAGATTGAGTGGCAGTTAAACCCGGCCCCGAGTTTACCCCCCGTTCAAGTGGTGCCTAATCAGCTTAAACAGGTCTTTCTCAATCTAACTCTAAACGCCATCGATGCGATGCCCACGGGGGGCGTTTTGACCGTGAGCACAAACTATCTCCCCGCCGCTGACCAGGTTACAGTTTCGGTCCAAGACACCGGTGGCGGGATGATGCCGGAAGTCTTGAACAAAGTTTTTGAACCCTTTTACTCGACCAAAGAGTCCGGGACCGGCCTGGGCCTATCCATCAGCTACAGCATCATCGAAGGCTATGGGGGCCGGATTGAAGTTGAAAGCACGCCGGGCGCGGGCAGTCGTTTTATCGTATCTCTACCCAGTGAAAGTAGCCATGACGTCACCTGACTCCACCACTATTCTAGTTGTTGATGATGAAGCTAACCTGCGTCTTTTTCTCGGTGAAGAGCTGGCCAGGGAGGGTTATCAGGTTTTTACGGCGGCCAACGGCCATGAAGCACTTAAGCTGCTGGCCGAGCACACGGTTGATATTGCCATCATCGACCTGCAGATGCCGGGTCTTAACGGCCTGGAATTGATGGCGGCGATTGAAAAGAGGGTCGATCCACCCGAACTAATCATGTTGACGGCCCACGCTACCCTGGAAACATCTATCGAAGCGATGCGGCTGGGCACTAGTGATTTCTTGCTAAAGCCCTATCACGTCGAAGACCTGCTGCAGGCCATCGAGCGAGTCATGAAGCAGCGCCGCCGGAAGATGCAGCAGCGGCTGGCGGCTCGGCTTCTGGCCGAAAGTCTGGGGTTGACCAAAGCGCCAGAGGCGGCCCCGGAAGAGCCGGCCAGTCCGGCCCCCGTCTCCTTTGGTCCGGCTCTGACCGTCGATTTGGAGGCCATGACCGTCACCCACAACAACCAGCCGATTTCGCTCACCCCCACCGAATTTCGACTGCTGGCGGTGCTGATTGAACGTCCCAACCATCCTTTCACCTTTCAAAAGCTGGCCGAGACGATCCACGGCCAGCAAGTCGATGCTAATCAGGCTCGCGATCTGCTCAAGAGCCATATGAACCGACTGCGCCGCAAGTTAGGCCAAACCCCCACTGGCCAGTCTTACATCAATAATGTGCATGGCATAGGCTACAAATTTGTGGCGGAGTAAGACCAACTGCCCAGGTCTTTAGAAATAAGCCCGTAACCCCCACAGGCTTTAGCGGTGGGATATAAGGGCTTTCTGAATGCATCGATGCATACACCAAGCCCCGAATGGATCCGGAACAAGGTTCCGCCGAAGCCGGAAGCCCACCCGCTTTTAGCGGTGGGTAGCTCACTTTAAGACCTGGCGGACCTTGGTCGCGATGGTGACCGACGAGAACGGTTTTTGCAAAAAGACCACCCCCAACTCGGCCATGTGATGGCGCGTCGCCACGTTGTCCGTATAGCCGGACATCAGAATAATCTTGAGGTCAGGATGCCTCGGCCTGACCTGCTCGATCAGGGCCTGACCCCCCAGGCGGGGCATGACCAGGTCGGTGATCAGCAAATTCAGCTTTTCCCCGCCGAGTTTCTCCAGCTCTTGCAGAGCCCGCTCTCCATTTTCCGCTTCAAGCACGGTATACCCCAACTCCCGGAGGGTGCAGGCCAGGGAGTCCCGGGACAAGAGTTCATCTTCAACCAGCATAACCGTTTCCGTGCCCCTGGGTAAGACCGCGTGACTGGCGGCGGCTTGGGCAGCCCGGACTTCGCGGTGACGGGTCCGGGGGAAATAGACGCTAAAGGTGGTCCCCTGATTTACGGCGCTCTCAACCCAGATGTGGCCGTGGCTTTGCTTGACAATGCCAAAGCAGGTCGCCAAGCCCAGACCGGTGCCTTGGCCCGGTGCCTTGGTGGTGAAGAAGGGTTCAAAGATATGGGCCTTAATCTCGTCGCTCATACCGGTACCGGTATCGCTGACGGTCAGCAGGACATAATCGTCCGGCGCCACCTCGGCATAACGCTGCGCCTCCGCCTGGCTCAAGGTCACATTCGCCGTCTTTAGGGTCAGCTTGCCCCCCTGCGGCATGGCATCGCGGGCATTGACGACTAAATTGAACAGGACCTGCTCCAGTTGGCCAGGGTCGGCCGTGACCCAGCCCAAATCTGCCCCCGGCATCATCACCAGCTCGATATCCTCGCTGATCAAGCGGCGCAGGATTTTGCTGGTGCCGGTCAGTAACTCATTGAGATTAACCGGCTGCGGCTGGATGTCTTGCTTGCGGGCAAAGGCCAGCAGTTGGCGGGTCAGGTTCGCGGCCCGTTCGGCGCTGGCTTCCACCCCTTGCAGATAAGGTTGGATTGGGCTGTCGGCCGGCAAACCGCGCAGGGAGAGACCGGTGTAGCCCATAATCGCGGTCAGGATGTTATTGAAATCGTGGGCCACCCCGCCGGCCAGCCGGCCGACACTTTCCATTTTCTGGGCCTGGCGATACTGCTCTTCGAGTTGCAAGGTGTGGGTGACGTCCCGCTTGACGGCCACGTAGTTAATCAGCTCAAAGTACTCGTTGTAGACCGGGGTGATGGCGGTATCGCAGGTGTAGAAGCTGCCGTCCTTTTTCTTGTTGACCAAACGGCCGCGCCAGGTTTGACCGGCGGTAATCGTTGACCACATCTCGGTGTAGAGGGCCGGGTCGTTCTGGCCGCTTTTGAGCAGCCGGGGATTCTGCCCCAGCACTTCAGCCGGGCTGTAGCCGGTTAACTGGCTAAAAGCCGAGTTGACATACACAATCTGGCCGGCGGGATCGCTCATGACCACCGCGTCGGTGACCTGCTCAATGGCTGTGGCCAAACGCTGGTGGGTCTGACCCCACTCCAACCGGACCAGAGCGACGCTAATCTGCTCGGCCACCCGCCAGATGAGGTTGAGCTCCTGGATCGGAAAAGCGCGGGCTCGTTCGGCGCCCAGGCTCAAAACGCCGACAATATCCTCGTGAACCAAGAGGGGCACGACCAGGACCGACTCAAGCTGGCCTGGCCCCAGCAGGTCACTAGCCCGGCGCCGGTCCGCCTCAGCCGGCAGTTCCTTAAAGATCAGGGGCAACCTTTCAGCCAGCACCTGGCCCAGCCAGGGGTGATCGGCCACCGCAATCACCTGATCCAGGGCGCACCAGTCCGCGGACCGGAAATAGTCGGCCACCACCCGGGCCTCGGATTTGGCGTCATTGAACCAGAAGGCCCGGGCCTGCGATAAATTCAGCGTTTCGACCAACTCCTGGCAAGCGATGGTGAGCATGCCGATTGGCTCCATAGCCGAGGCCGAGGCGTCGATGACCTGGTTGAGCATGGCTAGCTCCCGGTTGCGGTGGCGAATCTCAATCTCGGCCCGCTGCCGCTGCAAGGCGCTGGCAAAGATTTCGCCGGCCAGGCGCAGCAAGGACACTTCGGCCTCCAGCCAGGCTTTTTCGACCCGGACGGAGTCAAAGCCGAGAAAACCAATCAGCATGCCGGCCGAAACCAGGGGCACGACCAACACCGACTGAATTTGCTGAGCGGCCAGGATTTCCTTTTCCTGACTGGCTTCGGGCGGAAGATCGGCCAGGCGCCGCACCTGGATGTGCTCCTGCTTTCTGAGTTTGGCCATCCACCAGGGGGTGGCCGCGAGCGGCACGCCCTGCAGATGCTCTATTTCCGGTTCGATCCCAGCCGCGCACCATTCGTGGGTGTTGTCCATCGCACTGCCATCGTCGGTCAGCAAGAAGATGTAGCTGCGATCAACCCCGGTAAACTCCCCAATCCGCTGCAAGGCCCGGTCAAAAGCCTGGTTCAGGGCTTCGGGGGCCAGGTCGATAAAGCGGGTCGAGAGGGTGGCGATCAGTTTTTGCATCTCCGCCCGGTGCTGAAGGGCGTCCTGGGCCTGCTGCCGCCGGTCGATCTCCAGGGTCAAGCGGTCGTTGGCCTCAAGCAGTTCGGCGGTCCGCTGCTGCACCCGCTCTTCGAGGCCGGCGTTCAGGGCCTGAACTTCTTCGGCCACGGACTGGTACTGGACCTGGCTGGCTCGGAGGGCGGCTTCTATTTCTTTGCGCTCGCTAATGTCCGTGCTGACCCCCATTAATCCGGCAAATCGTCCCTGGGAGTCGGTAAAAGCGGTTAGGGTGATGAAGATCGGTAACTCTTGGCCAGTTCGGTGGCAGCGAATCATCTCGCCCTGCCAGAAGCCGGCGGTCGTGGCGGTGATGGTGATTTTGGCGGACTCAGCCCGCTGGGACTCCGGGACCAGCAAGTCGATAACCTGATGACCCATTGCCTCTTCAGCCGACCAGCCGTAGATGGTGGTGGCGGCCTGGTTCCAGTAAAAAATCCGGCCGGCCACATCGGTGGCGATGACGGCCTGGCCCACGGCGTCCAGCAGCCGGGCCTGAAAGCGGATCCGTTCCCGGTCCTCTTGTTGGGCGGTGATATCGGTCGAGATAAACAGCACTTGCGAGTTGCGGCCGGCCGGGTCAATCAGAGGGGCGGTGTAGGTAGTGTACCAGCGCCGCTGGCCATCGGCGTGGGTCACGGCTTCTTCCGGACTAAGGTAGATCCGGCCGCTGGCCAGCACTTCCCGGTCGTGGGCTAGAAATTGTTCAAACTCGGCCGGCTCAAGCTTGAAGTCGGCCAGGGTCTGGCCGAGCATGGCCTCGACGCTGCTGCCGTAGGCCGCGGCCAGGGCTTGATTGGCCAGGGTGAAACGGCCGTCAGCATCCTTGACCCCAATCATGCCCGGTACCGCGTCGATCACCTGGCGCAAGAAAGCCCGCTCTTGCTCCAGGGTGGCCTGGACCTGTTCGCGCCGGGTTGCCTCCTGGTTTAACTCCAGCCAGCGCCGGCCGGCAAAAATGGCGCTGCTCAAGCCGACAATGGCTAACCCCAGCAATAACTGATCTTCGACGAACAGTCCGTTTTCGATCAACTGATGTACTGGCTCAAACAGGCCGGCCCCTAAGGCCAATCCGTACGCGGCGATACTCAGGATAACGAGAATGAGAAGTTCTCTAACGGTCGGATTGCTTTTGATGCTCACAAATTTACCTCATCTTGTGCTAGTCAAGTACTCTGGTTTAGAATCCGCCAACCCTATTATCGGCCAAAAGTAGCCCCGCGTCAGTAAATTTTGGGTCAAGATTGGGACAAAATTGGCTCCATCTTGGTTCCGTTGCCAACCGGAAAGCCTGGTATAGTGTCAATGTAAGACAGTCATTAACCAGTCCACGACCTCTCACCAATCTGAAAATGGAGCAATTTCATGATTAAACGAATTCTGATTGTAGACGATGAACCGATGATCCTTTTTCTTTTAACCCGCTACCTGGCCAGGTTGGGGTCGGAGTTTCACGTGACCACCTGTGACTCCGGCGAAGAGGCCCTCGCTTTGGATGCGGACCGGCCGTTTGACCTGATTATGTCCGACTGCGATATGCCGGGGATGACTGGCCGGGACTTGGCCCAGACCCTCGCGCTACGGCGCTCGGACGTAAAGCTGGTGCTGATGAGCGGTGGCGACGACCCAGCTTTACCCGGGAGTCACTTTCTGCCCAAACCTTTTAATCCAGACGAGGCCTGGACGGCTATTCGCTTGGCCCTGGCTACAGCGTATTAACCAGATTGAGGAAATTGAGGGAGGAGGGAAAAAGGACTCTTTTCCCACCTCCCTCAAAACAATTATAAAAGCGCCCGATCCATTATACGGATCGGGCGCTTTTGTGATCTGCTTTTCTAAAGCATTGCAACCCAGGTGGCTGAATGAAGCGAGGTGAGCGCCGCAACTGCGGCTGGTCAACTCAGCCTCAGCCACCGCCGGTGACCTGCTTAACTTGGAGTTTAACCTTGGGCGTATACTCAAGCTCGTAGTTGTGCGGCTCGGGGGCGGCGGCCGGGTATTGCGAGCCGAGAGCGGCCGGAAAGTCGTACCGCAAAAAGTCGCTGCCGTTGGGGACGTCCGCTCTGGGCCTGGGGAGCATAGCCACGGCCAGGCCTTCTACACCCACGTTTGGCTCGATATTAAACGTATCGAGCCAGTGGTTGATGCCGCCCTCCAAAATATAGACATTGGTCAGGCTTTCGGCCACTAAGAGCTTCCACGCTTCGGTGGCCTGGCCTTCGTCATTGCTCATCGTCACAAATAGGGTATTGGCGGGCATTTGCAGCAGCGTCTTAACCAACGAGGGTAACTGACTGAGTGTGACGCGCTGCGCATCTTGAAGATGAAAGAGATTGAAGTCCTTCTCCGCTCGCAGATCCAGCATAATGACCTCAACCTGATCGTTGTCGATATAAGCCAGCAGCTCGGCGGGGTGGATTTGTACGCTCCGGCTGTCGAGCAGCGGTTGTTTTTGGGCGGCAATACGCTCCCACTTTTCCTGCGAGGTCGGCTGACCGATGAGCATTACGACGGCGGCGGCGGCAATTAAGGTCACCGCGCCGATCCACTTCAATCGAGAAGACGACGGCGCGGGCGAGGCGCCGCCCATCCAGCGCTCGACCTTCTCCACCAGCCAAAATAGACCCACCGCTCCGGCCACGATAGCCAGGACCACCACCCCCACCGGCAAGCCAAAGAGCTCCGGTAGCGTAAAGCGGCCCATATTCGATGAGTTCCAAAAGTCGCTAAACAGGGCGTCAATCGACTCGCCGAAGGCAAAGATGCCGACCAGGAGCCCGAGGACAAAAAACATGCCGTCTTTCTTGAAGGTCGCTACCGCCACCAGCGAGGTGCCGGGGCAAAAGCCGCCCACAATAAAGCCAACGCCCATAATCAGGCCGCCGACGATCCCCGGCCACAAGTACGTCAGGTTGACCGAGACCCGGTTAAATTCCAACCAGCCCAAACCGACCGTAGCAAAGATGAGGACCATCGCCACCAAGATGCCGGTAAACATGACCTTAAAGACGGTCATATCGTGCAGATAAAATTGGGCCGCCAACTTTTTGGAGTTGCCAAAGCCGCCCATTTCCAACAAATAGCCAAAAGCGAAGCCAATCAACAGGGCCACCAGATAAAGCGCGGCTTTGCCGTACATCGCTTCTATCGCAAACGGAGCCGGTAATCCGGGAAAGAGATCCATCGCTTAGCTCCTTAATTCCACAATCGTCTCAAGGCATAAGCCAAACTGTAGGCCCCCACAAAGACGGCCAGCAAAAAAGCCCAGCTACCCACCGCCAAAACCGCGCCGCCTGACAGCCCCTGCCCAGAGGTACAGCCTCGGGCGAATCGGGCGCCGTAGCCCATGAGGATACCGCCGCAAAAAGCCATCATCCAGCGCGTTTTATTGGAGATGTGAGGCCCTTTGTTTGTTTCAAACTGGAGGCGGTGGTGGACCAACCCGGAAACAAAACCCCCGGCCAGCACGCCCACGGCCATGATGACAAACGAGTCATCCAGCGGGTTTTTATCGCCGCTGGCATAGTTAATCAAATACGGGACCTGATCGATATGATCGGCGGCCACCAGGTCTTCAAAGTAGACCAGCATCCGATTCAAGGCTCCGGACGCCCCCAAGCCATTTCCGGTCAAAAAAAAGGCGAAAAACAGGACAACGCCCAACAAAGCCCCCACCACGTAAGGGTTGCTGTAGGGTTTTGGTTCTTTATTTGCCATCAGACTCATAAGTTATGCCTTCTCCATAATTTTGCTTCGTCCATTAACCCCGGGGTCAAGGGCTTCCGAGCGTTGAGCCTCGCTGCCGTTTGGCGCATCGAGCTCATCCCAACCGTCGATCATGGCCTGGATGCCGCCCAGCGGCGTGTGGCCGGTCGTGGTTAAATACATGTGCATAATAATGAAAGCGCCAAACAGCCAGGCAATAAGACTGTGAAGGGGAGCTAAGACCGGCAGCCCGCCCAAGCTCTGGCCAATTTGTGGCCAGGTCTGCATGCCCCAGATTATGACGCCGGTAATCACTTGTAACGGCAGGAGCACGTTCAGTAGGCCAAAATAGGTGATCTGTTGGAGCGGATTCAACTTTTTCTGAGGCGTTTTTTCAAAAGGATGACCGTCGCCCCTAAAGATACCGCGGGTGTAAAAAACGATTTGAGTGATCATCTGGTCAAAAAAGCCGCGCGGCTGCGGAATAAACTGCTTGATCTCGCCGCTGGCCAGATGATAGAAGACCGCCAGAAACGCATTCGCCAGCAAAACAAAACCGAGAACGTTATGGACCTGCACCACGTAGGCAAAGGCGAAGAAGCCAAATAGGTCTGGTTTGTGGATGATCAGGCCGGTCAAGATCAGCAGCAGGATAACCGCCGCCTGAACCCAGTGCCATAACCGTTCGTAGACGGTATACATGTACAGCCGCTGGGTGTGAGAGTCGGTTGGCCGGGCGGTCCGGCGGGCGGCATAGACGCGCAGGCCGGCGTGAGCAAAGACCCCGATGGCCGTGCCTAAAAAGGCCAACGCCCCCAACCCGTCGATCCACAGGACCCGGCTGTAGCCAAAGATGTACAACCCGGCGGCCGCGGGATCGGGCTGAAAGGCTAACCCGCCGGTATCGGTCGCCACCACCGCGCCGGGCCGAGTCGCGGCCTCGGGCCCAAACAACTCGGGGACAACGCCGCCTGGCGCATAGCCGGCCAGCGGCATCGCCGCCGCCAGCAAAGAGTCTTGGCTGTGGCAAATCGTGCAATCTTTGGTGGCCCACCCGCCATTGACCACGTTATGGCTAAGGCTGTAGGGTTGGATCTCGGCCCGAATCTGCAGCCGGTCCAGCCCCAAAGAGGTCAGATTCTGCCGGATTAAAGTCTCTTTTTCGGCCGTATCCAGGCGCTGTTCCGCCGCTTCCAGGGTGCCATTGCCATTAGCATCAAAGACCGCCAGCACATCCGGGCGATAGCCCGCTTCATCCAGGTAGGCCGCCTGTAAATCGACCAACCGTACCGGCCGGGCCGGATCGCCGTAAACCCAGTACCAGGCCGAGATCAGGTTGTAGGGGGCCAGGCTTTCGCTCCCCTCGTTTTGCGGGGCCGGTAACAAGATCGGCTGGTAACCGGTCAGCAGCGTCTCAACCTCGAACGGATCGCCTTCAACGCCGCGGTAGGCGGTCTGCCTCTCACCCTGCTCGGTGACTACGGTCCAATCGACCTGTTGATAGGTCGGCCCGTAGAGTTTGGGCACGTGGCAGGTTTCACAGCTTAGTTTAGCAAAGTGAGCCTCTTTGTAGGGCAGCCACTCATGCACCACCCCAGGATCGTGACAGCTCTGGCAGCGCCCTGGCGTACCGGCAAATTCAGGGGCCATGGCGCGGTTAGCGCTGGGCCCATTCGCCAGGTCATGCGAGGGGCGATACAGATAATCTTCAATACTGATCCGGCGGGCGTCAAAGATCAGGTGGGCCAGCTCGCCATCTTTTGTCCCTTGAAAATAGACCGGGTTGTTCACGGAGTTGTGACAGTCAACGCAATCCACTACTCGTTCGGCGTGAACATCCAAGGCTCGGGACAAGTTCTGTTTGTCCTGCACATTGAGACCCGTCTTGAAAACGCGCTGCGGTGAGAAGATTTCGCCGGTGGTGGCGGTGCGCCAATTGTTGTCCGTCAAAATAAGCGGCTCATCGTTGTTGGTGTGGACCTGACCGTGACACAAACCACAATTGTCGTTGGCCGGGTCCTGCAACGTGACAAACTCTTGAGCCAGGCGTCCCTGCGGGGTAAAAGCTTGGGGCAGCCAGTTAAATTCTCCGTTGGTCTGGGTGACGATGCCGGTGCCGACCAGGGTGGCCGTGTTGGCCCATTTAAACGCGCCCGCGGCCAGCGCCTGGCGGCGGGCCTGGTTGTTAGGCTTGGGTAAATGGCACAAAAAACAGTTTAACTCGACCCCGCCGGACTCGGCCCAATCCCAGGGATCCGGTTCGGCCGTCTCCAGATTTATGCGTGGGCTCACCGGCTGGCTGCTGTCCGGCGAAGCCCGATGCACCCCACTCGCTGCGAGTTCGGCCGGACCGCCGCCCACGTGGCGCCCGCCAAACTGGCGAATCCAGTCTGAAAGGCTCAGATCGAGCCGCTCGGTGGGGGTGGTGGTTAGATAACGGTAGGTGATGGGATCCCAGCGACCAAAGTAACCCGGGCTGGTATCCCAGGGCCGGCCACCGGCGACCTGGCCCGGGGCGGTAAATTGACTCAGGCCGGCGTCGGCGTGGAAGTTGTGACGGGCAATGTAGGCGGTGTCGTGACAGCCGCCACACGTTTTGAGGGTGGAGAGCGGGGCGCGACTCTCCAAAACATTGGTGCCGCTCGCGTCCAACAGGGGGAACGTCGGGTGCATGGTGGGACCTTGGGCCTGAACTAAGGCCGTCGCAGCCGTCCAACTGATCGCAAGCAGCGCGGTAAGAATGATTAGCCGCCCTCTTCCTGTAAAGGGAAACGAGCCGGGCAAGGTCGGATTGAGGCGAGTAAGGGCAAGAACGAGTTTCACGGGCGTGCATCCTCGGGGGAGATGGATTGGGAGAGCTGGTCGGGTTGTGGTCGACCGCCGTATTTGACCGGATCGCCATCGTAGCCCAGCGCCACCCAGTCAAGCCGGCCGTTGGGGCTGTGACAGTCGATACACTGGAGGGCGTCTTCTTTGGGCGAGATCATATGCGTGGTCGGCCAGAACATCCGGGTTTCGGCAAAATCATACTGCCCGCTGTAAGATAAGCCAGAGTCTTTTGATCCCAGTCGCACGGCCAAATCCCAATTGAACTCCGTCCAAAAGCCGCCTTTGCCCGCAGTCCGGGGTACTAAAAAATGTTCGTACTGCACATCGTAGATCTGCTTACCACGATGCACTTTAAAGGGCCAAATTTTGGCTTGAGGATCGCTCATCGAACCATGGGGGGCGTTCATATCCGTCACGTCACCGGGATCCATTTTGTCGCCTTTGATGTACCGGCCGGTCGTGCCATCGTACCAGTAATACTCCGGCGGCAACTCTTTTTCGTACTCAAACGAGCCTTTAATCTTTAGATACTCGTGGGGATCCTCGGGTAAGTCCTGCCCGGCCGTTGACCAATCCCAATGAATTTTGGTCGCTTCTTTTTTGGCTACGGTCGGAATATGGCAAGTTTGGCAGGCCACCGCCTCGACGTGACCGTTAAGCCGCTGGTCCTGGTGGGGGGTCAGACTGTGACAGTCCGTACATTGAACTTGATTGTCTTGATTGAGGCTGGCCAGGCTGACCGAAGGGGCCCGGCCCTTGATGTTGTGATTTTCGGTTTGGTGGCAGGTGGTGCATTGAAAATCATATTTGCCCATATGCACGTCGATGCGGGCGGTTGGGAAGTACAGGCTTTCATCTAAATCCCCGTGCTTAACCGCGTTGCCGCCACCGCCTTTAAAGTGGCAGCCGCCGCAGTTGGCCCGGCTGGGGCTGGCGACACTCTGGGCCACCGCCGCCAGATCCACCCCCTCGGCCGGCTGGCCACCCTGGGACTTGACATAGGCGCCCGAGCTATCGTGGCAGACCAGGCAGTCGACATTGGTTTGCTGGGAGAAATCATACGAGGCGTCGGTCCAACCATAACCGGCGTGGCAAGCCGTACAAGAGGGCCAGTTGCCTTCAATGCTGATACAGAAGTTGTTAATGCTGTTCCTCTTGCCAAAAGCCAGATATTCATCCCGCTCCGGCACATAAACCGGATCGCTTTCCCAGCGGAAGTGACTGGTGTGAATCACTTGCTCCCCGGCCTCGGTATGGCACTTGAGACAGGCTTGGGTCACCGCCTGCCCTGTTTCGTAAGGGCCGGGCATGAGCTCCGTATGATCCGTATGGACAGTAGCCTGAGGAATATGCGACCAGGGGTCGTCTTGATGAGGGGCATAGGTTGGTACAAACAGAATAACCGGAAAGATAATGATTATCGCGGTGACGGCTGTACCTAGAAGCCCGATCGTTGTGGAATTTTTCATGAAACTCTCGTTGAAGTAGGATTAGGTATGTCATCTACTATAGAAATAATTGTTCTTTCAGCGCAACGCCCATGTGACGAGGTTAAAGCCTAGTCATCCAGCTGGTTTTTTGGGGACTAGAAATTAGACTTCCCTTGAAAATACACCCACCCGGCGTAGGGATGAAAAAAATTTCGCCCCTACGGCTATTCTTGCCACGAATTAACACAAATTCACTAATTTTTTCATTTTAAGCCGTGAAATTCGGGCAAATCCGTGGCTGATTGTAGTAAAAATGTGGGCTGCTGCATAGTTACAAGCGATGAAAAAGAAGAAGTATTTGCCGGCTGATTCGGAAGCGGGGATAGCTCCGCTTCCAGCGGTGGAGATTTATACGGCTGAGGCAGTAGGTTTGAGCGGCCAGGCGGCAGTCTCTTCCCACCGAAGATCTCTTAGCGCCCTCTGCTCTTTTGCGCCTCGCGCTTGGCTTGCTGAAGTCGCTTCGTGGTCACGTTTTGGGCAAAGACGGCAATGGTCCCGAGTCGCTTATCCAACACCGGCAAACCCTCTACAATGAGCGAGTCCTCCGGGTTAGTGATCGCTTGGGCTACAGCCTGCCATTGTTTGCGGGCAATGTAGACAATGTAGGTTGTCGGCTCGGTGGGCAGCGGCGGTAGTCCTTGCGGCAGTGACGGGCTTTTGGCTTTCTGCTGCATCGAGGTCAGCACCACCTCGCCCTTCTCCACAATCCGGCCGGGCCGGCCGATTAAGGTGATCTTCATTGTAGCCGCTACTCCTTTTTGTTTTAGCAGGTCGGGGACCAATTCAAGGCGGGCCTCCCAATCCAAGGGTTGGGGTTTAGGCTTGGGGGCCAGCTCCGGCCAGATGGCCCAGCGCTCTTCTTTAGGGATTTGGCTGCGGACCAGGTAGAAAAAGACGCCGCCCAGGGTCCGCCGCCGGCTGCGGTTAGGCAGCCACAAGCCACCCTGGCCCTCGACCTCCTGAGCTTGTTGCAAGAAGGTTTGAGCCTTGGCTAAGCCCAAACGCCGGACAATCCGCTCCAGTTGCTCCAAGGCTCGGGGTTCGGTCTCGCCGAGTTGGCCGGCCAGTTCGGTGACGGCGGCTTGGATGAGGGCTTGTTGATCGGTAAGTGGTGTAGTGGTCTCCATCGTCGCATATTATAGAGGCATTTCGTTCTTTTTCAATTTTTGGGGGTCAAGCTGTGAAGCGGATCGTCCGTTTGGCCAACGTTGGAGCCGGCCCATTGCCCGGGAGAGCGATGCGGAGGGCTACGGTCAATTTGCCGGCTTGCATGGCCGGGATTGTCCGCAGCGCTTGCTGAATAGCCACGTTGAGGTCGCTGCTAGGCTCTGCGGCCGGAAAGATTTCAAGGTGCAGACAAGGCTGTCCACTTTCTCGGGAAACGGCAGCCGAAAAATTGAGCACCGCCGGGAGCGGAAACAAAGCTTCATCCAGGTCGGCTATGGTTAGAGTATAGCCGTCATCCAGGCTGACGTAGCCACTGGCCCGCTCCTTGACTCGCGCCAGGGTTTTTAGCACCGCGCCGCAGGGGCACTCGCCGGGGATAAAGCGGCTGAGGTCACCGGTGCGATACCGGATCAGCGGCATACCCCGCCGGGTGAGGGTGGTAAAAACAATTTCACCGGTCACACCGTCGGGCACCGGCTGGCCTGTCCGGGGATCCACAATCTCGAGGTAGAGATCCGCCTCGCGCAGATGGTAACCGCGCCGGGCCTGGCACTCCACCCCGCCGCCCAGGCCCATTTCGGTCATGCCGTAGTGATTGTAAACCTGGCAACCCCAGGTCTGTTCGACCACAGCTTTGATGGCCTCCGGCACGTGGTCTGCGGTCAGTAGGACAGATTTGAGCCTGGGCCGCAGCCGCTTGGCCTCCGGCTGCCGGGCTAGCCACAGCACGTGCGTGGGTAGGCCCACCAGCCCGGTCACCTTGGCTTCAGCCATAACTTGCAGAGTGAGCTTCGCTTCGCGTACCGGTCCGTGCTTGAGCCCCACCGCCCCCAGCCGGGGTAGGGCCGCGGCCAGCAAATCGCCGACGCTGCCCGGTCTTTCCCCCGGTAGCAGGATCAACACTCGATCTCCGGCTGAGGTAAATGTGGACATGCCGATGTGGAAGAAATCGAGGGTCAATTCTTGGTCTTCTTTGGTAAAATAGAGCCGTTTGGGGTCGCCGGTGGTGCCGGAGCTTTCCAGGGTGACGACCCGCTCAATATCACTTTGGGAGACGCACAAGAATGGCCAGGGGTTGCACCGAATATCATCGGGCGTGGTGAAGGGAAATTCAGCCAGGGCTTCGAGGGAGGCCAACTCCAATGGGGCAGTGGCCAGGTGTCGCCGGTAAAATCGGCTCTTTTGCCGGACGAACTGCAAGGTCTGCTGAATCTGCCGCAGTTGATAGGCCTCGATCTCTCGGCGGGTGAGCTGCTCAGGTGGGCAGCCTAACTTGTGAGCAACCCAGGGGTGTAGTGGGCTTAGCCTCACTGCTCAGCCTTCCGGTACAAAGAGCGGCCGTGCCGGTCGGTCAAATTGTAGGCGCAGAACGGCACCAGCCCGCCGGCCGGGCTAACATTGATGATGTAACAGTCGCGCAGCCGTTCCAGGTCCAGGTTCCAGGCATCTTGAAAGGCCATCCCCGAAATACAAAAGGTGTGGGTTCGAGCCCGGGCCAAAAATTCATCCCAGCCGCCGAGAGTTGACCCGTTCCTCGCTTCGAGTTCGATGGCTTGAGGCGCCGACCACTGCTTGGCGGTGACCAACCGCGATTTGAGGGCGCCTTCGTCAGCCCGTTCCTCGGCCCGTCCCGCCGGGGCGCAGCAGCTTTGGCCGGGGTTGTGCCGGGTCAACGGCTTCAACTCACCCTCCGGCATCAGCACAAAATTGGCATGGAAAGAGCAGAGGGCGTTCTCACCGCCTGGCGGTTTGAAACTCTCGCGCCGGACCAGGCCGCCTGTTTGGGCTTCAATTGCGCGGATGACTTCAGGAATCGTGATCCGGTCGCTGTCGCTCGGCGGCTGCGGATAGCGACCAAAATAGCTGACCGGCTGGAAGTGGACGCCGCGTACCGCTGGGGCATATGACAAGGCCAGGCGAAGAATATCGCCGATATTATCGGTGTTGATCCCCGGCACCAGCGTCGGCACCAATACTATCCCCAGACCGTGCTCGGCGCATTGTTCGATCGTCCGTATTTTCTTGGCCAGCAGCTTGCCGCCCCGCATTTTCTGGTAAATCTCGTCACGCGTTCCATCGAACTGCAAAAACACGGTGGACAAACCGGCCGCTTTCAGCTTTTGTAAATAGGCTGGGTCTCTGGCCAGGCGCAGGCCGTTGGTGTTGACTTGAAAAAAGGTAAATCCCAGCGAACATCCCAAGGCGATGATGTCGGGCAGGTCATGCCGCACACAGGGCTCGCCGCCGGAAAGCTGAATGTTGAACGGGCCGCCGGCCGCCAGCAGCCGTCGATACCAAGCCTCGATAGCCTCGAGTGACGGGTCTGCCGCTTGTTTACCGCCTGCATTGGCAAAGCAAAAGGCGCAACGCAGGTCACAGCGTTGGGTCACCTCCAAGAGGACGCAGCAAGGCTGCTGGCGATGGTCGGGACAGAGGCCGCAGTCATGCGGACAACCGTGTTGAACTTCAGTGAACGGGTTTTGGGGCGAGGTCGGGATCTTGGGCCGGACCCAACTGGAAAAAGCCGGCTGCCCTCGCCAGATGATCGTGCGAAAGGAGCCGTGCCGCGGGCAGCTTTTTTCCAGATAGACATCTTCCCCTTGTGCCACCCGCTGGGCCGGAATGGGAGCTAGACATTCGGGGCAAACGCTCTCGGTGGTGGAAAGGATTTGCTCAAGCGTTGCCGGCTGGCTACAACACGAAGCAGGGGGTGACAAGTCAAACATAGGCTCAAACTTGATGAAGGGCGTAGGTTTTGCATCACAACAACTCATAGTTCCTCCCCGCTCAGGTCGAAGCCATTCTCGACCAGTAGCTCTTTGACCCGCTGATAGGTTTCCAGCACGATCTGGGGGCAACGGGTAGCCTGCATCCGCCCCCCTTTGCCCACAATCTGCTCGCAGCGGATCCCCCCATACTGTTCGCCGTACTTTTCTTTGAACCACTTGACCAATTCCATGATCATAAAATCTAACCGGGGGTCGTCTATGTCAGATGGCACACCTTTACCGGCATATAGACCCAAGAGGCAAGTGGCACTGGTCAACGTGCCGCAAGTGTCGCCGGTAAAGCCCAGGCCACCGGCCAAGCCGCGCCCGGCCCGGACCAAATCGGGATTGCTTTTGCCCTGCAAATCCAGGCCCATGAGCAGCAAGATCTGGCTGCAATAGAAACCTTGGGCGCCCAATTCACGCAGCCGTTCCCTATCATCCATCCGCCGGCCTCCCTTTTCTGGCAATCAACAAGAAGTAACCTGGTTTGGCTCTAGCCATCGCCAGTTGCACGTCCCAGGCATCCAAACTGCTGCCTGTCCCTTTACGCCAAAACTCGGCCAACGAGCCGTGAGTCATCGCCAGTTGGCCGGCCAAATGTTTCAAAACCTCGGAATGATCCTCCCACATGACCAGCTCAAACCCATCTCCGGCCAACTGAGCGGCCAACTCCGGCCGGTTGAAGGCCCCCTTGAGACAAGAGTCTAGCGGCAATTCACGCAGAGCCGCTAGACCGGCCGGATTACGGGCATAAATATCGCTGATGATCAGGTAACCCCCCGGGCGCAACAAACGATTAAATTCCGCCAGGGCCGTTTCAACCTCCGCTAGAATCGAGAGACTGCACTCGGCCAAAATAGCGTCCAGTTGCCCGTCGACCAGCGGTAGACGAACCCCATCGGCCTGTACGAAAGGCAGCCTGGGGCTACCCTGCCGGCCGGACTGGAGCAACACCGCCGATAAATCAAGCCCGCCGGCCCAACAACCATGATCGCGCAAAAGCTGTACAGTCGCGCCCGCGCCACAACCGACATCCAAGACCTTGGCGCCGGCCGGTAGGGCACAAAAGTCCAAGGCGCGGACCGTTAAGGCCAACCCGCCCGGCCGGAGCGTGTCGCCCAGCACCTGGCGCATCGATTCTTGTTCATAAACTCGGCAAACGTCGGCCTGGGTCATCGCTCACTTATCTTCCAAGGCTTGTTCCACCTCGGCCATTTTGCCGAGCGCCAGATCTTCGGACACGAACACCAGGCCACATTTGGGACAGCGCCGCAACTCAACCGGGTAGGCGTTGCCCAAATAAGCGACGGTCACCTGAGCCGGTATTAACGGCAGGTCGCAATTGGCGCACAGCCACTCGGTTGGGGCTGAGTGCTTTTCTATCTCACTCATTTGGTGTCCTCGAACACTTCCATACGGTGGCTGTAGGCATTGTGGATGGCAAACGCGTCCCCCTGCGGCGAATACTCGACCCAATAGGTGACACTGGTGGGCCGGTAGTGGGCCAGAAAATGGCCGGTGTGGGGCTGCCGCAGCTTGCGACCGGTCCGCTCGGCGTACTCAATTACCTGCTGGATGTCTTCGACCAGAATCAGCCGGTCTTCCAGCCGTTGCTCGACCTCCGCGGTCATGGTTAGCTTGATGGCTTCGTAGCTAGCCTGTCCGTCCATCATTTCGCCCCAAACCTCCTTAAGCAATTTCTGTTTGAGCCGGGCTCGATTTTCGTGCCGCTGCGAGAAGCCCGGCCCACGCCGGGTGGCAGCTCCCTCCCGGTCAGCGTCAAAAATCAGATCGAGCAGGTGCAGGGTGCGTTTGCCCCGCGCGGCAAAGAAGTCGCGGCACATCGCGCAGTAGGTCAGGTAATCGGCCGGGCCGGCGGCAATGCGCCGATCGACCACCTGCCGGGCCAAGTCCCGATTCGTCAGCCACATCAGCCCGCCGTAACTGCAACAGGTCGTCTTCTCCCGGCTGAGCGGCAGCTCCTCCACTTGATAACCCAGTTGCGGCAGCAGCCGGCGCACACTCTCGTGGATCTGGCGCTCGTGGCGGGTGGAGCATGGATCGTGGATCGACACCGTGCCGCCCGCGATGGTTGAGACGCCCTCTGGCAGACCCAACTGCTCGAACAGTTCCCACAGCGAAACCAATTCTAGCTCCGGTAGCTGAGTCTTGAAAATTTGGTGGCAGCTTGAACAGGCCAGCACCAACTTGGGCCGGCCCATCTCGGCGTGCCAGGCGGTAAACTCGGCCAGGGCGGCCTGGAACAGGTCGGTGCGTCCGGCCCAATCGGCCGGCGCGCCGCAGCAGCGCAGCATCAAGCCGGTGCCGGGCAAACGGTCTCGCAGGTAGGCATAAATCTGCTCCACCTGCGCTGGCGCCGAGGCGCTCAACTGGCAGCCGGGGAAAAAGAGATAGTCGCTGGTGGCTGTGCCGGGCTGGTGGCGGGCCAGAGTGAATTTGTCGCTCAGGCTAAACTGCATATCGCGCAGGGCAAAATCGTGGGCCGAAGGCGGCATCCGTTCCTGCGCCACCATCGTTTGGCGCGCTTGTTTGCAGACCGCGCCCATATTCAAATTGGTGGGGCAAACTTCGGCGCACAGCCCGCACAGGCTGCATGAGTTGATCAATTTGTTGGCGTGGCGGGTGCCCATCACGATAGAGAGGTTGTTGTAAATCTGGCGCAGGTACTGGCGGGGATAACTGCCATAGTGTTCCAGATATTCGCACACTTTGACGCATTCCAGGCACTGACATTGCAGGCAGCGCTGGGCTTCGCGGCCGGCTTCCGCCTGGCTGTAACCGGCCTGAACGTCGGCCATCGGGCTGACCGGCAGCGGCTCGATCCCGGCCGTGTCGGTGTAGAGGCAGCTATCATAAGCGCCTTCGTTCTGGCGCGAGGCGGTCAGCGATACCTGCTGTACATAGCGGTCGATGGATGTGGCCGCCCGCCGGCCATCGGCCATCGCTTCGACGGGTGAGGATCGCCCCTTTGGCCCGAGCATGTCGCCGCCGGCAAAGACGCCTTGCCGGCTGGTGGCGTAGGTCACGGGATCCACCGTGATCCGGCCGTGGCCGTTGAAGCCCAAGGCAAATTCGGCCGGGGGATCGGAGCCAACCGCCAGGTAAACCGCCTCGAACTCCCGCTGCAGTTGGTCCAGCGAGACCCGCCCATCGTCCGGCTTGGCGCTGATAGGCGTGTTAAAGCGAACTTCCACCCCCCAGGCCAGCACCCGGTTTGTTTCCGTTTCGATGATCGCTCGCGGCAGGCGGGCCTCCGGGATGGACCACAGCCTTCCGCCCAGGCGATCCTGGGCTTCAAAAACAACAACATTGTAGCGCTTTTTGGCCAGATCGACGGCGGCGGTCAGACCGCTCAGGCCGCTGCCCACCACGGCCACGCGCTGCTTGCGCCGGGGGCGTGGGCTGTTTTTCTCCGGCTTGGTTTCGCCCAGGTCGGCACAGGCTCGCTCCAACGCCGCGATAGCAATGGCCTCGCCGGCTTCACCGCGTTTGCAAACAGCCCGGCAGGGTTGGTCGCAGATACGGCCGATGATGCCCGGAAACGGCAGCGTTTTGTGCAAAATTTTGAGGGCGGCGCCAAAATCGCCTCGGCTGATTTCGGCGCTAACAGTCCGGACATCCACATGGATGGGGCAAGCCGCCGTGCAGGGGGGGGCACACTCCTGAATACACTGCGCTTCCAGCTCGCGGAGTTCTTTTTGGTCCATACCGCTACCTTCCTCACTGAAGGAAAAAACTGAAGGAAAATAGGAGTGCGGAAGCAATTCCGCACTCCTATCATTTAAGTAGAGCGAGACCCGGCTCAGGCCGGTTCAAGTTCAAGGGCTTGCAGCCCGGTCAGAATTTTTTCCGGTCGGGCCGGCAGATGGGTGATGCGCACGCCGGTGGCGTTTTTGATGGCGTTCATAATCGCCACATGGGGGGAGGTGAGCGGAATTTCGCCTACCCCGGCCGCGCCAAAGGGACCGTCTTCGCGAGGCGTTTCCACGTAGAAAATGTCAAACTTGTCGGGCACATCTTTGGCATAGGGGATGCCTGCCCCGAGCATCGTGGAGTGCTTATCGATCTCCTCAAAGTCTTCGGACAGAGCCAGGCCGATCCCTTGAGCGATACCGCCATACATTTGCCCGTCAACCACCAGTTTGTTGTTGATCTTGCCCACATCAGCGATGGCGGTGAACCCTTCCACGGTCGCTTTGCCGGTTTTGGTGTCAACCGCTACTTCCGCCAGGAAAACAGCATACATATAGACCGCAAAAGGCGCACCCTGGGCATTTTCATCGCAGTTGGTCGCCTTAGAGGCGGTCCACTTGCCGGTGTAGCGCAGAGGCAGGCCGTCGGCTACCATCTGGTCATAGGTGCGGAAGGAGCCGTTTTGGCGCATGCCGGCCAAGAGCTGTTCGCAGCCGTCTTTGATGGCATTGCCGATGACGACCTGGCTGCGGCTGCCGCCGGACGGGCCGGCATTGGGCGCCAAGCCCGTATCGTTGAGCACCAACTTGATCTCTTGCGGTTCTAGTTCCAGGGGCCGCAGAGCTTCATGGGCCGTGCCCAGCACGCCCATATCCGCGCCTTGCCCGTGGTCTTGCCAGGTGGCGTAAACGGTCACCCCCTGTTTGGTCAATTCGACGTCCACTTCCGCCGCATCCGGCCCATCCAAGCCGACGCCATAGACGCCAATGGAAACTCCCACCCCTTTCTTCTTCTCCGGGGTCGATTCGGCTTTGGCTTTGACCAGGGCAGCTTGATAAATCGGGCGCATCTTGTCCAGCATTTCCGGCAGCGAGTAAACTTCCGGCGCCTGACCGGTGGGCGTGGTATCGCCGGGGCGATAGACGTTTTGGTAGCGCAACTCCAGCGGATCGACGCCCATCTTCTCGGCCAGTTCATCCATCAAACTTTCCGAGGCCAGGAAACTCTGCGGCGAGCCGTAAGCCCGGAACGGCGCCCCCCAAACGTGGTTGGTGCAGACCGTGCGCCCATAACCGCGAATATTGGGGATGTTGTAGCCCGCGCCCATAAATTGCGCTCCCCGCAGGGTCAGCAAGTCGCCAAATTCAGAGTAGGGGCCGTGGTCGACAATCCAGTCGGTTTCCAAAGCCAGCAGTTTGCCTTTTTCATCGGCGGCCAATTTCGCATTAATAAAGAAGGGCGAGCGTTTGCCGGTGTAGCTCATATATTGCTGGTAATCATATTCCAGGTAAACCGGGCGCTCAGTGGCCATACAGGCGACGCCCAGCAGGGCTTCCATGGTGGGGCAGAACTTGTAGCCAAAGGTGCCGCCGGCCGGATTTTGCACCAGGCGGAGCTGGTCCGGTTCAAGGCCCAGGCCGGGTGCAATCATATAGAGATGCAGATACAGCCCAATGCTCTTGGTGTGAATGGTCAGCCGGTTATCTTCATCATAATACGCAAAACCCATATCCGACTCGATGGTCAAGTGAGGCTGCCGCTGCAAGTAGAAGTCGTCTTCCACGACGTAGGCCGCCGACTCCAGAATCGGTTTGGTGTCTTCGCCTTTGGCGATTTTTTGGCCGTAATAGACGTTGGGCGTGCCGGGATGGATCTCGATGGCGTCATCGGCCATGGCATCCAGGGCGTTCATGTAAGCCGGCAAGACTTCCAATTCTACTTTGACTTTATCAGCCGCGGCTTTAGCTTGCTCGATGGTTTCAGCGCAGACAATGGCGATGGCGTCGCCATACTGGAAGACTTTGGTGTCGCACAGAATCGGGCGATCCCAGCCGTCGCCTTTGTTGGTGGGGAAGGTGATGAGACCGGTAATCCGGTTTTTACCTTTAACGTCTTTGTGGGTGACCACTTTGTAAACGCCGGGCATCTGTTCGGCTGCGGTGGTGTCGATGGAGAGGATATTGGCGTGGGAGACTTTGGCTTGTACCAGGGCCAGTTGGAGGGTGCCGGGCGGCATTTTTAGGCCCAAATCCTGGCCAAAGTCTAGCGTGCCGGTCACTTTGGCTACCGCCGAGGGGCGGGGATAATCGCTGCCCCAAATGCGGCCATCCGCCGGCAGGTTGAACTCCAGATCCTTCAAGCTCATTTCGCCGCGGAGGGCTTTGGCCGCGTCCATCACCGCATTGACAATCGGCTTGTACCCGGTACAGCGGCAGGCGTTGTGGTGCTTGGTAAACCAGGCCCGCACCTCTTCCCGGCTGGGGTCCGCATTTTTATCAAGCAGCGCTTTCGCGGACACGATAAAACCGGGGATGCAGAAGCCGCACTGGGCCGAGCCATGTTTAACAAAAGCCATCTGCAAGGCGTGCAGCTTCTCCGGCGTGCCCACCCCTTCGATCGTGGTGATCTTGGCCCCATCCGGTACCCGCTTCATCTTGGTGACGCAAGACAGGGTCAGCTTCCCGTCCATAATTACCGAGCAAGCCCCGCAGTGACCATCATCGCAGGAAACCTTGGTGCCGGTCAGCAACAACTGCTTGCGGACCACGTCACCCAGGGTCGCTTCCGGGTCAACAACCACTGCTTTTGCTACACCATTAATGACCAGGTTTTTCTTTTGCATTCTTACCTCCTTATAAGAACCTCGAGAATATTTTGATATTTGTGGACGAGGTCGCGAGTTTAGTGGCTCGCTACCCAATCCGATATTCAGTTGGAAAAAATACAGCCAGAAAGGTTGCGTCGCTAACGCTTTGCCTCAGAGGAGAGGCAACGGCTGAGGAGATTTTCTTTAAGGGCCGTTATCGTTATGTTTGATCAGCATAACGCTAGAAAAATTAAACCGCATTGCCACTGATAAAATTTGTACAACCCTGCGTCATCGCTATGTTGAACAAGCATAACGATATTTTAAAAAAAACCAAATTGTCACCTAGCTACCGCCGCATTGAACCGGAGAGGCTAGCCAAGATGCTCAACTTTTGACCTAAGGGGCCAGAATTTTTTCGAATCCGGCTCAAAAAAGGGCCTTTCTAGCCTCAAGTGGGAGAAAAAGTTGAGCTTCTAACTCGGCCATGGTTTAGAACAGAGCTACCTTACCTCATATTATACTTGCACTTAGACAAATTATACAAACCTGGTCAGAATAGGAAAATGGACTTTAAGGATCAAATCTAAAGGCTGTGGAGAGGGAATCCTGGCGGTTTCTGAACCTTGGTTGTGAGTGCCCTCCCGTTTGAGACGGGGTAACCCCCTATTGCTCACGCTAAACAACCCGGCCCAGGGCTGGTAGTTGGAGTTTGCCCCCACCGGCTTGACCGTCCGACCCTACCCCGACCGTCACCCTGCCGGCGGCGGTCTACACCTGGACGGTCAAGGCCCGGGATGGGGTAGACAAGGATACTGAATTTGACAGTCCAATTCTTTTTTCTATAATTGAAACATTGTCGCGATTATCTCAGTGGAGAGAGGTCATCATCACCTGATCTGTACCGGCTGTGAAACAATGATAGAGTTTGATCATTGTACCGTCAGTCCGTTGGCTCACGAACTGTCTGCCCGGTATAACTTTCAAATTCATAACCATCCGTTGGAGTTTCAAGGGTTGTGCGAAAAGTGTTGGCCTGGTTGAGACTCTATTTTTTTACCTATAATTGATACTTTATCTCGATTATGTCGTTGTAGCCAGGAGGCAAACCAAAAAACAGGGATGTTTCATTTCAGTAGGCCGAGGCCTTATGGGTGAACCGGTGCCGGTAAAGGCTAGTGTTTCAACGTTTTGTGTCTTGTAATGAGATAAAGTCTTAATAAAGAGTCTGAGTTAGGCTCAATGGTTACGGTTTACAGAACTCAGGTTGCGCCTCGAAATTCCAACTTCGAAAGGACATAACCGTATGGCAAAAGAGAAGAGCGGGCTGTACTACCCCAACTTGATGGGCCGGATTTACATCCAGGCCTTGGAAGAGGTGATGGGCAAAAACGGCCTAAACGCTCTCTTGAACCTGGCCGGCCTGGCCCATTTGATTGACAACTACCCGCCGGCCAACCTCAACCGCGAATTCGACTTTGCCGACTTCACCGGGCTGTGTCAGGGCATCATCGAGATGTATGGGCCACGAGGGGGGCGGGGTCTGGCCCTCCGGGCTGGTCGGGCCGCCTTTGCCGAAGGGCTGTCCAAATTTGGGGCCACGGCTGGAGCGGCGGATCTGGCTTTCAAAGTGCTGCCGCTCAATACCAAGTTGAAGGTCGGCTTAAAGGCGATGGCCGAAAGTTTCAATAAGTTCAGTGATCAGCGCTCGGAGGTGAGCGAGCAAGACGACTATTTTGACTATTTCATTTACGTCTGTCCGATGTGTTGGAACCACCAGAGTGAGCGGGCGGTCTGCTATGGCGCGGTCGGTATCTTGCAAGAGGGGCTACGCTGGGTCAGTGGTGGTCAGGATTTTCGGGTGGAAGCGATCCGGTGCAAGGCTCAGGGTGACAAATCGGGGCTGCTCCGGATCGACAAAGAACCGCTGAGTTAAAGAGGCCACCGTGAGCAGGCGAAGCAAAGCAATCAAGAAACAAAGCAGGCCTTCCGCCAAAGCGGACCGCTTGGCTGGAGTAAAGATTTCGGCGGCGACGCGTCGCCTGGGGGAGCGCCTGCTGGATCAGCAGATGTGGTGCTGGGGACGGGACATCCGCTGCGAGGCCGGCAACTTGTTGTTGGCTTACGGATTTGAGCGACAGCGGTCGGCTGAAGACCGGCAGGTAAGCAGTTACGCGCTCAGGGTAGGGCCGGAGGGGCAATTGGTGCTATGGGGGGCGGGTTTGTTCTATGGCGATCCTCGGCTGGGCGGGTTGTTTCTCAAGCGGTATGAGTTCCGACCCAAGGTTACCCCGCTCACCCGCCTGGCTGCGGTCGAAGGGCAAGCCCTAACGATGCCGCCGGCCCGGCTGCCTCAATCGCCGGATGAAGTGGCTTGCCTCAGCCGGCTACTGCTTGAGGCCCTGGCTTGCCTGAGCTGCTACGAGGCCTGGGTCATCGCAGTCAAAGGTAGCGATTACCGGCAGCAGACTCTGGCCGAGTGGCATCGCAAAGCGGTTACGCCGCCGGATGGCGGGGCCGCGGCATGGCAGACCTTGGCTGCTACCTTTGGCCAAACCCTGAACCCTGAAAAATCAAAACACTGGCCAGGTTTTCAGAACCTGACAGGTGTAAAGGGCTCAGGGTTAAGTAGTTAAGCTAATTCAAGGGTCTGTGTTTAAAAATTCGCTGGGAATGTGCGTATTATGATGAGATCAACCGCAAACCTATCCGCCATCGAGCGGACGATGATTTTTACGCTGCGCCCTCGGGCCGACGAGCACGCCCGGCCTGACGGCCTATTTCGAGACTGGCAGGCGGCGGCCTGGTTCGCCCAGGTCGAGTGGCCGGCTGACTTTGAACCGGTCTACGATTGGAAAATGCAAACCAGCGTCGCGATTCGAGTTAAAATCGTCGATGAGGTGACGGAGCGGTTTGTGGCCACCCGGGCCGCGCCGCTGGTGGTGGAGTTAGGGGCTGGGCTTTCGACCCGCGCCAGCCGGTTGGGGCTAAGCCGGATGCAATGGCTGGCGGTCGATTTGCCGGTGACCATTGCCTTTCGGCAGCAGTTTGCCCTCGAAGAAGTCTCGTCGCAGCAGATAGCCGGGTCGGTGTTGGAGACGGCCTGGTTAGACCAATTGCCCCCGGCTCAGGGCGAAGAGGTGCTGTTTATCGCCGAAGGGCTGCTCTCTTTCTTTGAGCGCGAGCAGGTTGCCGCGTTGATCGAACGGCTGCGGACGCGTTTTCCCGGCGCAACGTTTACCGGCGACGTGATGGGCGAGGCGAACCGGGCCAATGCCGGCCGACGACTAGAGGCAATCGGCGCGCCGGCCCACTGGTTTGTTAGCGACGAGCAGGAATTGGCGGACCTGGAGCTATCGTTGGTCAACGTGTGGCCGCTCATTGCGCAATATCCGCACCGCTGGGGCGAGCTGGCCCAATGGGCCGCTGATCCGGTGCTGCGTAACAGTAGCCTCATTTTTGAGGCTAGATTGTAGGTACGAAAAAAATTCAGAGAAGGTGGTTTGACAAACTCGGCTTTAGCTCGCATAATCCTCATCCATTACGTATTAGGTGTGTATTGTGCAGCGCGTTAACCTGACTCTCGACGGAGAAACAGAAAAGCTTCTTGGGCAACTGGCTCAACAGCACTACGATGGCAACAAATCGTTGACGGTGCGAGCCGCCATTCAATCGTTAGCCCAACATCTGGCCCAGTCTGGATGGGTGGTGGGCGGTTACACGCCGGTGTCACTGCGTGAAATGTCGCGGTGTGGCCTATGCGGCGGTAGCCACGACGCTGGTCGCATTTTGTACCGTCCTGTTTTCGAGCGTGGTCAAGGTCGGCGGGCGCTAACCCAACTCCCAACCGAAAATCGACTCTACTGCGCTGCGTGCGCCGAGTTGGAGATAGCGGCGACCAGTCCATAAATCCGGATTGTTGGAGGTGATGTTGTAATGAAACCCCGTTTGATCGAAATTCGTCAAGGCGTGCTGAACAAAAATGATCAACTTGCCGCCGCGCTCCGCCTTCGATTTCGATCGGCCGGGGTGTATGTCATCAACCTGGTTTCCAGCCCTGGTACCGGAAAAACAGAATTTTTGGAACGAACGCTGCGTTTGATGAGCCAACGGGGCCGCCGTGCGGCTGCTTTAGTGGGCGATTTAGCCACCGAAAACGATGCGGTCCGGTTGGCTAGAAGCGGCGCGCCGGTGCGACAAATAGTTACCAGAGGTATGTGCCACCTAGAGGCTAACATGATTGAAACCCATCTCGCGGATTGGGATTTATCGAGTCTGGA